>NZ_JBCNZM010000219.1:0-6276 GCF_040227615.1 Bacteroides sp. RTP31139st1_H2_RTP31139_211217
TTTGTAAACAAACTGCATCATGGAAAAAGAAACACTCTTTATCGCCTTTTCCACGCAAAAAGGCGGAGCGGGAAAAACAACGCTGACCGTGCTGGTGGCAAGTTACCTGCACTATGTGAAAGGGATGAATGTGGCGGTGGTGGATTGCGACTACCCGCAACACAGCATTGCCGAGATGAGAAAACGTGACCTGAAAACGGTCATGGAGGACGAGCATTACAAGCTGATGGCGTACAGACAACTGCAACGGATAAGGAAGAAAGCCTATCCGGTAGCGGAGAGTACGGCTGAGGACGCTGTCACGAAAGCGGACGAGCTGCTGGAAAAGATGCCGGAAACAGACATCGTGTTCTTCGACCTGCCGGGCACGGTAAACAGTACAGGCGTGTTGAACACGCTGGCTAACCTGGACTATGTCTTTTCCCCCATTGCCGCCGACAGGGTGGTGATGGAAAGCACACTCCGCTTTGCGAGCCGGCTGAATGACACGCTGATCGCTACGGGCAAGACGAATATCAAAGGCCTGTACCTGCTGTGGAACATGGTGGACGGCCGGGAGAAATCAGAACTGTACAAGGTGTATGAACAGGTGATCGGCGAGCTGGGACTGAAAGTGCTGAATACCTTCCTGCCGGACAGCAAACGGTTCCGTCGTGAGCTGACAGGGGAGCATAAGGCATTGTTCCGTTCCACGCTGTTCCCCGCAGACGGTGCGCTGGTCAAAGGCAGCAACCTGAAAGAGATTACGGAAGAGCTGTTGTCCATTATCAGGAAGTAGGCTATGGGAAACGAACGGAAAAAAATAAACCTGACGGACATTGACGAGAACTCCATAGTCGCCTCGTTCAAGGAAGGCCGGCCGGCGAACGGGCAGGCGCAAGCAGCCGGGAACAAGGGACAGTCCGGTGAAGAGAGCGGATATGTCCGTCTGTTCATCCACGAGTCACCAGTCTGCGCACGGCTTGGCAAGACAATCTATCTTCGTAAGGAGTTTCATGAACGGATTCAGAGGATCGTCCAGACAATCGGGAACAACGAGATGTCCATTTTCAGCTATGTGGACAATGTGCTGGAACAGCACTTTGCCGCCTATCAGGACGAGATCACGAAGGAATACAGAAAACGAAGTACCGAACTGTTTTAACCCCCGGAAACCATGTCAGCAATCTTATTCTTACTTATCGGTAGCTATCTGTTATGGATAGCCGCCTACCTCTTCCACGAGCGGAACAGTCGGAGGAAGAGAGCGGAAAAAGCCGGGCAGATCCTTACCCGGATTACGGTGGACGTGAGCGAGATTTTAGGCAAAAGTACATTTTCCCTTAGCCACTCCACGCCACAAACGCCCGAAAAAATTGAAAACGAAAAATCTGTAAGCGAAGCAGGTATTTTTGTACCGGAGAAGGAAAAGTTCCCGAAAATAGTTTCTGCCGAGGAACTGGACAAGCTGTTTGCCGAAGGGAGTCCGCTGCCAGAAGATCTTGAACTGATGGAAGATATGGATGTCCCGTTGGAGTTCCGGGGAGAACCGGCGGATAACAATCTTCGGATAGACGATGACGAGCAGGACAGATGCCTGCCGGGATGCACGCCGCAAGCCACGGGCATCCGCTTCGAGGACATGGGACTGGCGGTGCGTGTGGCGGTCAACGGTGAAGCGGCCAGTGAAGAGGAAAGGCTTCAGGCCGGAAAGACACTGGCTGAACTGCGCAACACGCCGATGTTCGACAAGCTGACCTTCGGCGATGCGGAGCGTGAGGAACGTATCGACTCGCTGATAGAGCTGCATCTTGCGGCATACCGCAGGCGGAATAGCCCGGACAGCGAAGTGGCGACAGAAACCATACCGGACACTTTCTCCATAAGTGATATTGTTTAACGAAGTAAAACGTACATGAAGGAAAGAGATTACGGATAGCTTGTCTATTCATTTTTCACGAGAAGAAACCCAAACAAATTTAATTAACAACGGGAGACGGCGGACTTTTCCATCTGTCGTGCCCACATTCAAATTCAATTATTTTATGAATACGAAACAACTTGTGTTCGTGGCGGTTATGCTAATCGCCACAGGCTCGCTCTATGCGCAAGGAAATGGATCGGCCGGTATCACGGAAGCGACGAAAATGGTCACAAGCTACTTCGATCCGGGAACGAAATTGTGCTACGCGATCGGAGCTGTGGTAGGTCTGGTCGGCGGGATTAAGGTGTACAACAAGTTCAGCTCCGGCGATCCGGATACCTCGAAAACGGCGGCGAGCTGGTTTGGTGCGTGTATCTTTTTAATCGTGGCTGCCACTATTCTTCGTTCATTCTTTCTCTAAGAACCGGATTCACCTATATATAATAATGTATATGAATTATGAACTGAACAAGGGAATCGGCGAGAGTGCGGAGTTCAAGGGACTCAAGGCTCAATATCTTTTTATTTTCGTCGGTGGGCTGCTGGCTCTGTTCGTGCTGTTTGTCATTCTTTATATGGCCGGCATGAACCAGTGGTTCTGCATTGCTTTCGGCGTAATATCCGCATCCGTATTGGTCCGGCTGACTTTCCATCTGAACGGCAAGTTCGGGGAACACGGACTGATGAAGCTGCTGGCCAGGAAACAGCATCCCCGCTACCTGATCAACCGGATCAGTCCCCGGAAACTATTCACGATTAAAAAGAAGAACGTATGCGTAACACACTAAAGGCTGCCACATTGGAAAGCAAGTTTCCGCTTCTCGCCGTCGAAGCGGACTGTATCATCTCCAAAGATGCGGACATCACCGCCGTCTTTGAGGTGGATCTGCCCGAACTCTTCACGGTGACGGCAGCTGAATACGAGGCTGTCCATGCGGCATGGGCAAAGGCAATCAAGGTATTGCCCAATTATACGGTGGTACATAAGCAGGATTGGTTTATCCGGGAGGATTACCGCAGCCAGACGGACAAGGAGAATCTAAGTTTCCTTTCCCGAAGCTACGAGATGCACTTCAACGAGCGTCCTTTCTTGAACCATAAATGCTATCTGTACCTGACCAAAACGACGAAAGAGCGCATGAGGATGCAGAGCAGCTTCTCTTCGCTGTGCAGGGGATTCATCATCCCCAAGGAGGTGGACAAGGATACCACCGCCCATTTTCTGGATACGGTGGGGCAATTCGCCCGTATCGTGAACGATACAGGGCTGGTACACCTAAGACGGCTCGTCGGTGATGAGATTACCGGCACGGAGAATAAGGCCGGACTGGTGGAGAAATATTTCTGTCTGTCAATGGAAAATACCACTGCACTGGAAGACATCGAACTCGGAGATGACGGCCTGCGTGTCGGTGACAAGCACGTTTCGGTACATACGCTCTCGGAACTGGATGCGTTGCCTGGCAAGGTGGGTACGGACTGCCGGTATGAAAGACTGTCAACGGACAAAAGCGACTGCAAGCTGTCATTCGCCAGTCCGGTAGGCCTGCTGCTCTCGTGCAATCACCTGTACAACCAGTATATTTTTCTGGATGACAGCGGCGAGAATCTGCAACGTTTTGAGAAGAACGCACGTAACATGCAGTCGCTTTCGAAGTACTCACGGAGTAACCAAATTAATAAAGAGTGGATCGATCTGTACCTGAATGACGCACATTCGTTCGGGCTTACCTCGGTGCGTGCCCATTGCAACATCATCGCATGGACGGACAATCCTATGGAGGTGAAGAATATGCGTAATGACGTGGGCAGCCAGATCGCCATGATGGAATGCAAGCCACGCCATAATACGGTGGACGCCGCCACGCTGTACTGGGCGGCGATGCCGGGGAACGGCGCTGACTTTCCGGCAGAGGAGAGCTTCTACACGTTCATCGAACAGGCTCTCTGCTTCTGGGTGGAAGAAACGAACTACCGCAGCTCCGTTTCACCTTTCGGACTGAAGATGTCAGACCGTATCAGCGGGAAACCGCTGCATGTGGACATTTCCGACCTGCCGATGAAGCGTGGCGTAACCACCAACCGCAACAAATTCGTATTGGGCGGTTCGGGAAGCGGCAAGTCATTCTTTATGAATCATTTGGCGAGGCAATATTATGAACAGGGCACGCACGTGGTATTGATCGACACGGGAAACAGTTACCAGGGGCTTTGCTCGCTGATACACCAGAAGAGCGGTGGAAAGGACGGTATCTATTTCACTTATACGGACGAAAACCCGATAGCGTTCAACCCTTTTTTCACGGATGATAAAGTTTTCGATATTGAGAAGCGTGAGAGTATCAAGACACTGATCCTCACACTCTGGAAAAAGGACAATGAACCGGCGACACGTTCGGAAGAAGTGGCTCTGTCCAATGCGGTGTCCCTGTATATCAGACGCATCAAGGAGGATGAAAGCATCGTTCCCTCGTTCAACACCTTCTACGAGTTCGTGAAAACGGACTACCGGAGGATACTGGAAGAGAAAGAAGTCCGGGAAAAGGATTTCGACCTTGCGGGGTTCCTGAACGTGCTGGAGCCTTATTACCGTGGTGGAGAATATGATTTCCTGCTTAACTCCGACAAGCAGCTTGACTTGCTCGGTAAGCGGTTTATCGTCTTCGAAATTGATCAGATCAAAGATCATCCCATTCTTTTTCCGGTGACGACTATTATTATTATGGAGCTGTTTATCAACAAGATGCGTCGTCTGAAAGGGGTACGCAAGATGATCATCATAGAGGAAGCGTGGAAGGCCATTGCCAAAGAAGGGATGGCGGACTATATCCGCTACCTGTTCAAGACTGTCCGCAAATTTTACGGAGAGGCGGTTGTTGTGACGCAGGAAGTCGATGACATCATTTCCTCTCCTATCGTGAAGGAGTCTATTGTAAACAATAGCGATTGCAAGATTTTGCTTGACCAGAGGAAGTATCTTAACAAGTTCTCGCGGATACAGTCCCTGCTGGGGCTGACGGACAAGGAAAAGGCGCAGATCCTGTCGGTGAACATGTCTAATGATCCGAGGCGCAAATACAAGGAGGTCTGGTTCGGATTGGGGGGCGTACAGTCAACGGTGTACGCCACAGAGGTATCGCCCGAAGAATATCTGTGCTACACGACCGAAGAGAGCGAGAAAGTGGAAGTGGAACAACTGGCGAAACAGCTGGGCGGCAATATCGAACTGGCTATCCGAAGGCTTGCGGAAAAGAAACGGAATCAAAACAATGAAATACCGTAAGTGCTTATGGAGTATGAAACCTTGTTTCCGCTCTACTGGATATGCGGGGAGTGGAAAAGCAGCCGCAAGTCGCCGCCCGTCACCGTATTCCGTGATGGTGGTACATACAAGATTGCCCTGACCTACCACCTTGATGCGGTGGTGGTCGGCACGATCCACCAAAGCGGCGGCATCATCTGGGCGGATCTTCTGGGAAGGGTGCAGCTCGCTTATGACCGGGAGGAAGACCGTCTAGTGCTGGCTACCGAAGGGATATATGTACGTGCGGATGATTCATAAGAAAAAGGAGAACTCCGGTTCTCCTGTAAATGGAAAGAAAACTATCCGATTTATTTAACGTTAAAATTTTAAAAGACATGAAACGAATAATGGCTGTCTGTCTGGCCGGGCTGCTTTGTCCGACTATGGCGGTAAAGGCGCAATGGGTAACGTTCGATCCCTCGAACCTTGCACAAAGCATCGTGAATACGACCCGTAACGTGGTGCAGACCACGACGACGGCAGAAAATATGGTGAAGAATTTTCAGGAAACAGTCAAGATCTACGAACAGGGGAAGCGTTATTACGACGCTTTGAAAGCGGTCAACAATCTGGTGAAAGATGCCCGTAAGGTGCAGCAGACCGTTCTCTTGGTCGGTGAAATATCGGACATCTATGTAAATTCTTTCCAGAAAATGCTGACGGACGGGAACTATACGCCGGACGAGCTTTCGGCAATCGCCTCCGGATATGCGAAGATGCTGGAAGAAAGCAGTGGTATGCTGAACGAGATGAAGATCGTTGTGACCTCCACCGGCCTTTCCATGACGGACAAGGAGCGCATGGACGTGATAGACCGTGTGTACCGTGACGTGAGGAACCAACGCAATCTGGTCAGGTATTACACGAACCGGAACATCGGTATCTCTTACCTGCGTGCGAAAAAGAAGAATGATACCCAAAGGGTGCTGGACTTGTACGGAACGGACAATCAAAAATACTGGTGACATGACAGGCGAGGAAACTTTCGGCAACCTTCACGAAGTGTTGCGTAACCTTTATGACGAGATGATGCCGCTCTGTTCGGACATCACGGGTGTGGCTACCGGAG
>NZ_JBCNZM010000220.1:0-6244 GCF_040227615.1 Bacteroides sp. RTP31139st1_H2_RTP31139_211217
CCACATACAAGCCATCGGTGAGGACAAGGCAGGAAATATTTGGGTGAGCACCAACAAAGGTATCAGCTGTCTTGTGGACAGTAAAGACATTTTCTATAACTACGACTATCACGACAACCTCCCCATGGGAAGCTTCAGTCGGGGCAGTGTAGCCTACGGACAAGACGGCAACTTTTACTTCGGCTCTATAAACGGTCTGTGCTACTTCAACCCGGAAGTTGTATTGCAGGAACGCAAATCACCGCCCGCATTCATCACCAACATTGAAATTACCGACCCGCTGAACAAACCGGAAAACGGACAGAGCACCATTGCCTTAAACGGACAGAAGAACGTGCAACTGAAATATACACAGAATAGTTTCAGTATCCGGTTCAACATCCAGAACTATGCCCTGGTCAACCAAGTGGAATATGCCTATATGCTGAAAGGACTCGAGAACTCCTGGTATACGCTTACAGACCCCAATAATGTCACCTTTCGTAATCTTCCTCCCGGGAAATACCAGTTCCAAGTGAAAACGCGCATGCGCAACCAAGCATGGTCGGACGCAACCACCTCATTGAACATCCGCATCGCCCCACCCCTTTGGCTTACTTGGTGGGCAAAGTCATTCTATATCCTGCTGTCCCTTATCATCCTTTTCTCTATACTCTATGCCTACAAGAAAAGACTGGATGCTGAAGCACTGTACCAACTGGAGAAGCAGAGCCACGAACACGAGCAGGAACTGAACAACGAACGCCTGCGCTTCTACACCAACATCACCCATGAACTGCGCACCCCGCTTACGCTGATACTGGGTCCGCTGGAAGACATACAGAAAAGTGATACACTATCCACCAAAGACGCACAGAAGATATCCGTCATTCACCAAAGTGCCATCCGGCTACTGAACCTCATCAACCAGATATTGGAGTTCAGAAAGACCGAGACCCAGAACAAGAAACTCTGCGTGAGCCGGGACAACCTCGTACCCCTTATCCGCGAGATAGGCCTGAAGTACAAGGAACTGAACCGGAAGCCAGCCGTCGATATCCGGCTGGTGGTGGAGAAAGAGCATATGCCTATATACTTCGACAAGGAAATTATCCAGACCATCCTGGACAATCTGATATCCAATGCCCTAAAGTACACGGAAAAGGGTAGCATCAGCATCGGTATCCGACAGGTGGAACGTGCCGAAGTGAACTATACGGAAATCCGGGTCAGCGACACGGGATACGGTATCAAGCCGGAGGCACTACCCCACATATTCGACCGTTATTACCAGGAAGGCGGCAAACACCAGGCTTCGGGTACCGGTATCGGACTTTCTCTGGTGAAAAACCTCGTAGCCCTACACGAAGGGGAAATCCGCGTAGAGAGTGCTCCCAATCAAGGTAGTACCTTCTACGTCAGCCTGCTTACCGACAACAGTTACCCGCAGGCACTGCATGCCGATTCGCAGGAAAAGGAAAGCAACGTCCAGCATATAGAAGAGGCACAAGTAAATCAAGTTTCATCCAGCGACAAACCCATATTGCTGGTAGTGGAAGACAATCCGGACATCTGCGACTATATAGCCGAATCCTTCTCCGACCACTTTGAAGTAAAGACTGCCGCCAACGGAAAGCTGGGCAAGGAAAGCGCCCTGAAAGAAATACCTGACATCATCGTCAGTGACATTATGATGCCGGTAATGGACGGAAACGAGATGTGCCGTGAGCTGAAAAAAGACGTGCGCACCAGCCACATACCCATTATACTGCTGACAGCCAAAGACTCGCTGCGCGACAAAGAGGAAGGCTACCAGGTAGGTGCCGACTCCTACCTCACCAAACCGTTCAGCGCCAGCCTGCTGCATAGCCGTATAGAAAACCTGCTCCAGTCGCGGCGCAACCTGGCAAACCATTTCAGCGCCAATGCCGCCATAAGCAATAAAGCGGCTGTCATTACAGAATCGCTCAACAAGCTGGACAACGAGTTTATCCACAAGATAAACCAGCTGATAGAGGAACGGCTTTCTTCAGACAAAATAGACATCAGCTATCTTTCGGATAAAATGTGCATGAGCAATTCCACCCTCTACCGCAAGATGAAAGCGCTTACCGGACTTTCCACCAACGAATATGTCCGCAAGATAAGGATGAAACACGCCGAGCAATACCTGCTGGAAGGCAAATACAACATTTCGGAAATAGCATTCAAGGTAGGTATAAACAATCTGTTCTACTTCCGGCAATGCTTCAAGGAAGAATTCGGCTGCATACCTTCGGAATATCTGAAGAGATTAAAAGAGACCGGAGAGAAATAAGAGACAAACAGCCCCTTCCTATTAGTCGGAATGCGGACAGCTATTTCAGCTCCAGCTCCATCTTCTTTATCTTTTCCAGCGTATTGCCTGCTTCCATGGAGGGGAATACCTGAAGCACGCGTTGCAGGTATGCCTTAGCCTTGCCGTAGCTATTGGTGAACACGTCTGACAATCCGTTGCGATAGCGTGCATACTGCATCCTTGTGGGGGAAGTTATCTTTTTATAGTCTTCTTCGAGCTTCTTCTTATCCTTCTCGGCTTGGAGATAATAATAATTTCCTAAGAAAATATTGGCTTGGAGATTGTCGGCATCCAGCATCAATACCTTTTCATAGGTTTTCAAGGCATCTTTCTCCTTTCCCCGCATCATCTCCATTTCGGCACAAGAGACAAGTGCAGGTACGTCTTCGGGATGACGCTGCAAGAACTCCTTATAGAAGAGGTAGGCTTTATCGTAATTCCGCATTTCCTTGTAGTGCACAGCCAGCACATCCGCAAGACGGGGAGCCACCTCACTGCTCTTGTCCACATTGGTCCAGTAGAACATTTCCGTCCTATCCTCACCGGCATTTGCCGCCTGGCGAAACAAACTCACCGCATAGTCATCTTTACCCTCGGAAAGTGCATCGGACACTTTCGAAAGCAACTCATCTGCCGACTGTCCCCAGACAGACAGCGGACACATCAAGAACAAGGAGAAAAGCAACGTTAAGGTTTTCATTTTTAGTGTATATATATAGTTTAACAGCCCAATCAGTCTCATAGAAATCTACCTACAAAACTACGCATTTTTACGGTAACCATCAATAGTTGAAAGTAGAAAAATAGTTAACTTTGCCGACCTTAATGAATTAAATAATATAAATGAAGCCCAGAGACAGACAAATACTGCAAATAGCCTTACCTTCCATCGTATCGAACATCACCGTGCCGCTGCTCGGCCTGATTGATGTAGCCATCGTCGGCCATCTGGGTTCGCCCGCCTACATAGGCGCCATTGCCGTAGGTGGCATGCTGTTCAACATTATCTACTGGATATTCGGTTTTCTGAGGATGGGTACCAGCGGAATGACCTCGCAAGCATTCGGCAAGCGGGATTTACCGGAGGTGGTCCGCCTGCTGTTGCGTTCCGTGAGCATAGGCCTGGCAGTCGCGTTCTGCCTCATCCTGCTGCAAACGCCTATCAGGCAGGGAGCCTTCCTTCTCATCCATCCTACGGATGAAGTCAAAGAAATGGCAACGTGCTATTTCCATATCTGCATTTGGGGGGCACCTGCCATGCTGGGGCTATACGGACTGACGGGATGGTTCATCGGCATGCAGAATTCGCGTATCCCCATGTATATAGCCATCACACAGAATGTGGTCAATATCATTGCCAGCCTCGGACTGGTTTATCTGTGTGGGATGAAAGTAGAAGGAGTAGCTTTGGGGACGTTGATTGCCCAGTATGCTGGCTTCCTGATGGGCATTGTCCTTTGGATGCACAACTACGGCAGGCTGAAAAGATTCTGGGAAATTAAAAATTATAAATTAAAAATTAAAGGGGGAGAAGGGGCAGGTATCTGGGAGAAAGGGGCGATGTTCCGGTTCTTCCAAGTGAATAGGGATATTTTTCTGCGTACTCTTTGCCTGGTGGCAGTCACGTTGTTCTTCACTTCGGCGGGAGCTTCGCAGGGAGAGATTATTCTGGCGGTCAACACGCTGCTGATGCAGCTCTTCACCTTATTCTCGTATGTAATGGACGGCTTTGCCTACGCTGGCGAAGCCTTAAGCGGCAGATACATAGGCGCACGCAACCGGGAAGCCTTTACAGACACCGTCCGGCACCTCTTCGGATGGGGAGCGGTGATAGCGGTTCTCTTTACATTGGTTTATGCGCTGGGAGGCAATGCCTTCCTCGGACTATTGACGGATGACAAAGAAGTGATAGCTGTTGCCGACACCTATTTTTATTGGGCGCTTGCCGTGCCCGCCGTCGGGATAGCCGCCTTCATCTGGGACGGCATCTTCATCGGCGCCACCGCCACGCGAGGAATGCTCCTCTCCATGGCAGCGGCAGCTGTCAGCTTTTTTATCTTATATTATGGGCTGCATCCCGTCCTGGCAAACCATGCCCTATGGCTTGCTTTCCTCACTTACCTGCTGATGCGGGGAGTGGTGCAGACAGGCTTGAGCCGGGAAGTCATCCGACGGGCATTTCCCAGCAAGAAGGAACCTGCTTGGCGTGAGGGGTAGGCTATGAACAATTTCAAGGGAAAAAGCATTATCTTTGTATCGCTATGACTGATATAAAATATGGATTCCACCCTCCAGAACAAGGCGTCAGGTAGCCAGTATACGGTGCCAAACAAGTTTCAACTTTTGGCACCATCGGTTTCAATGCGAGAAACCGACGGTTTCAAGTAGTGAAACCAACGGTATCTCGGAATGAGACTGACGGTATTTGCATTTG
Organism: Bacteroides sp. RTP31139st1_H2_RTP31139_211217; assembly: GCF_040227615.1. Taxonomy (NCBI): domain Bacteria; kingdom Pseudomonadati; phylum Bacteroidota; class Bacteroidia; order Bacteroidales; family Bacteroidaceae; genus Bacteroides; species Bacteroides sp. RTP31139st1_H2_RTP31139_211217. Next base: position 4,752 of record NZ_JBCNZM010000220.1, read on the forward strand.
GAACCAAGTCACTCATAGCAAGAGTAATGACTTATACAAAATTGTTATGGCAGAAAAGAATATAGTTCAAGAGACATTTCCCGTATTGGGAATGAGTTGCGCCTCATGCTCCGCACGGGTAGAAAAGACGCTGAACCATCAGTCAGGTGTCAAGAAAGCGGTCGTAAACTACGCTTCGGCAACGGCAACCGTGGAATATGACCCTACGAGCTGTTCTTCCGAGACTTTGCAGCAGGCTGTGCAGGCGGCCGGATATGACTTGTTGATAAACCAGGACGGCAACACGCTCGAAGAGGCGGAAGAGGCCCACAACAAGAAATTCAGCGCATTGAAATTCCGCACAACCTGGGCCATCATCTTGTCTATGCCCGTTGTCATCATAGGCATGTTCTTCATGGATATGCCCCATGCCAATCCCATCATGTGGGCGTTGTCCACTCCCGTCGTATTCTGGCTGGGGCGGGGATTCTTCACCAGCGCCTGGAAACAATTGCAGCATGGCAGCGCCAATATGGACACACTGGTAGCCATCAGTACGGGGACCGCCTATCTGTTCAGCCTGTTCAACATGCTATTTCCGGACTTCTGGCTATCCAGAGGCATCCATCCGCATGTATATTTTGAGGCGGCAAGTGTCATCATAGCCTTTATCCTGCTGGGCCGCCTGCTGGAAGAAAAAGCGAAAGGAAACACCTCAACCGCCATCAAGAAACTGATGGGGCTCCAACCCAAGACTGTGACCATCATTGTGGATGAAGGACACGCTGTCCCTCACTCTTCCTTTGAGCGCGTTATCCCTATCGAGCAGATTCGCCCCGGAGACATCGTCCTGGTGAAGCCCGGAGAACGGATTGCCGTGGATGGCATCGTGACGGAAGGTAGCTCCTACGTAGACGAAAGTATGCTGAGCGGCGAACCGGTAGCAGTATCCAAGCACAAAGACGCCAAGGTCTTTGCAGGTACCATCAATCAGAAGGGAAGTTTCCGCTTCCGGGCAGAGAAAATCGGCACGGATACACTGCTGGCGAAGATTATACACATGGTGCAGGACGCGCAAGGAAGCAAGGCACCGGTGCAGCAGCTGGTGGACAAGATAGCCGGGATATTCGTGCCTACCATTATAGGCATCGCAGTGCTTGCCTTCATCGCATGGATGCTACTGGACGGAACCGGCGGATTCACCCACGGATTGCTGGCATTTGTCACGGTGGTCATCATCGCCTGCCCGTGTGCACTGGGACTGGCTACTCCTACCGCCATCATGGTAGGCATCGGCAAGGGCGCCGAAAGGGGCATTCTGATAAAAGATGCCGAAAGCCTGGAGATTGCCAAGAAGATAGACACCGTGGTACTCGACAAGACCGGAACGGTGACTGAAGGAAAACCGGTAGTCAGCAAGCTGATATGGAATACGCAGGCAATGACGCCCGGTACTGGCGCCACTGCAGGCAATGCGCTGTCGGACATTTTCTATAGTCTGGAGAAGCTCTCGG
>NZ_JBCNZM010000221.1:0-1848 GCF_040227615.1 Bacteroides sp. RTP31139st1_H2_RTP31139_211217
GTTTGATTGTATTCACTGCCGCAAAGCTACAACCAAACCTCAAAGTGTAAAAGGTGCATTTGTTCGAATGCTTACGTTAATAGGGTGTTCAGTTAGATGTTCTCATTTTGGATTCGGTTTAACAATTTAACCTTTTGACAATGAATATTATAGTCTGATTTTTAGGTGCAAAATTAACTCTTTCAAAAAGCCCTGTTATTTCCTTAATCTGCTTTTGTTGTACACTATGTAGCTATCAGCATTTTAGGGAAAGAGTGATTGCTTTTTTCAGCAAAAATCGGAACGTCAAACTGAACACCCTAATATAAGTTAATCCGATAGTAGTAATTCAATAGTTTGTGTTTATAAATTCATTTAGGAACTTTTCGGGGCAGTCGCAAACTTCCGCATACATTCAAGATAGAAGTGTAATCTCTTGATTGTATGTTTTTTAATTACAATGTCACTTTGAAGACTCTCAGTACTCTTGTCCATTTTTTTGCACATCCATTTTCATCGTGGTATGGAGAGCAACCATATTGCAGTCCGTGATTAATGCTCCCTGATTTAAATACGTTGTTGCACATCCAAAACTCACTTAGTTTTGTATTGTCAACGTTGTGGAACTCTACATATCCAGACATGGTTTGGAAATAACGTCTGAAATTATCAATCTTGTTCGTCTTTATGTCGTTGATATGTGGGGACACACAGACATAATAGTTTTCTGCTTTCTTTATTCCCTCCATCAACGAAAGGATATGTGGTGTAGAATAATCGTCTATGTCAAGTATGTTCGAGAAAAGATTCACTACAACGTTGTTTCTTATGATACCTATGTCATTTAGCTCAACATCATCAAGCTTCTTGCACACTGTTCTTACAGAACATTCTGAATTAATGGCTTTGCAATGAAGCGAGGCACGTTTAATTGCTAATTCCGACGGGTCTATTAAAATGATTTGATTGATATTTTCTTGATAGTATTTCTCACAGAACAGCATTGAAGCCAATCCTTGTCCGCATCCCCAATCGATTATTGTCAATGGTTGGTCAAATTGCTGCGGAAAAGGCTCTGCCAGAGCAGACTGTATCTTAGCTTTATGCATATTACCATAGTTTTTCAGATAATTATATAACCCTTGTTCTTCTGTTATAGGATTAACGCCGCGACCTTTATCAAAGTTGTCAGAAGCATGGGCAACAGCATGTTGTCTAATTGTATCAAAGCATTTATTGGCAGAATTTATCCAATTCGCATACTCTGTACCTTCTTCAATGAGGTACGGCTCATCTGACGTAAACGGTGAAGCACTCAGATTTTGACAATTCAGAAGATCTATTGCTTCCTGTAATTGTTCATAGGCTCGCTTATTATTGACATCAATCTTACAAACATCCTTAACATCATTCAAGAAGGGATATTTGTTTTGTTCTAGAGCTTCAAGAAATCTACCCTTCACTATCAGAGCTTTCGTTGGATGCAATGAACCTACAACAGCACTATAGTAATTAAGGAATGTAACCAAAGAGGGAAGGATGCTGTCCTCTTCTTCTTCAATCGCAATTTGAAGCAAACTGCAAATGTCTTCAAATTTCTCGATTAAGTCATCGGCAGTACTAGGTTTTGGGTAAACAAAGGACAAGCCTGCCTGCATTCTGCTTGTTATCTTTATTCCTTCATCAGACACGAGCCTTGCAAGACGGGCCATCGCACCTTGCAGATTAAGACGCTCTGCCAAGTCAAGCATAATCAGCAGAAACGACCTGTTTTGAGTGCTCGAGAAGTCAAGTTGAGAATAGCATTTGAACTTTAGTTGTACAAATTTGTCAATATCATCAGAGGCTTCAGACAGGACATTATACCTT
>NZ_JBCNZM010000221.1:1858-6194 GCF_040227615.1 Bacteroides sp. RTP31139st1_H2_RTP31139_211217
CATATACGTTATAGAAGAAATTCATAATTATTCTTTGTTGAAAATATCTTGCTTTTTTGTCATTAAGATTTGGAATATCTTTTCGTGCTTCTTCAAGCCTTTTGATGTTATTTCTAAACGTTTTAGAATTGCATTTAATTCCTTGTCGTCTTTATCAAAATAGGAAAAAATTTCTTTTATGATGTCTTCACGACTTACGTTATCAGATCTTTCTTCATTTGTCATGCTTTCAGAAAGGTTTTCCAACGTCTTTTGCAATCCCTTCAAACTACCATTTTTTTCTCCATATTGAGCTTTTATCTCTGTTATTTCCGCTTCTTTTTCTTCAATACATTCTTGAATGACATATTCTGCAACTTTGTTGAGCAGAATTGACAAGGGTGTTTGAAGAAGAGAAACAGCGTCAATCCTTTGACAAAATTGAGAAAAAGAATTCCACCACTCTTTGGAACCAACCTTTGCTTTTTTTTTACCTCTCACAATTGTATCTAATACGCAATAGTCTGTCTTTGTTGTTATATTTTGTATATGTTGTTTATTGCACCATAAGTCCAAATAATCGAGATTTTCAGAAATCTTCTTATTGAAAACAAACTGATATACACTCTCAATCGTGTAATAATCTAATTGCGAATCAAGGCGAAACTTTACATCAATTCTGTTACTTTCTGATGTACCATAAAAACTACTGAACACATTGTAGCCACGGTTATATCCAAAGCATAATGCGACTAATTGTGCACTTTTAATACCTTCAAAATTAGAAAGGATCAATCCGTCAATTTTGTCTCTTTTTGATTCAGATCCAACTCCATAGCTCGCTAATACAGCTAAGATATATGTCTGTTTGTTTAAACTATCCAATTCTATCTTTCTTGTAGTTTTATTTTGAGACACAGATTGATTCTCGTTTTTTGCCATCTGCTTTACATCGTCAATATCTATCTGCTTATTTAAATAAGGTAACAAACCAGCGTAGCTTTTTGATTGCGTAAATAGTCCAGAATATTGGTCATTAGAACTTTTCCCCACTTTGACAAGTGTGTTAGCAATCAATTTATTAAAAACAGCAAGTGTCTCAATGTATGTCTCTGAGAAATTCATATACTTTTCCCTTGCCAATCTCATTATAATTAAAGCTCCAAGGATACGATCATACAGTTCTATCTCTTTCACCTGGTTTTTGACATAACAATCTTTTGGTGCCTCAACTTCTTTAACAGAAGCATCTTCGAAAGTACAAACTGCACCAACAATTGAATCAGGAACGAATGCCGTTCCCATTCTAATGTTAGTTAGGGTTCTGTTTTTCTGCTGTTCTTCTGTGAAGTGAATCTTTTTTACACGGGTGATAGGCAAAGAGGATCCAAATAAGTACCACGTTCCGCCCGCTGATATTAGCTCCGTTTCTTCTTCATTCGTCAAGACAATCTCTAGGCAACAGTTGCATTCAATGCACCCCTTGCTTGTTGTTATAAGCAAGAAGTTCTCAAATGAGTTCTGGATATCCTGCGGTTTGTTCATGAAATACTTACTTGGCTTAAGACAAGCGCAACCAAAATAGTGTGCGAGGCACTCAGACTTTATAGGGAAATAGTAGGTTCTCATATTACAATACAGTTTTATCAACTACCGAATTCAGGCTCGGTATGTCGTAATTACTAATCAGATATAAATTGCTTTTTGCTCTGGTACAAGCAACATATAAATCCTTCCAATCGCAAATAATTTTATTCTCACCAGTGTCCCTGTCTTGGATAATTATTGGCAATCTTTTCAGAATATCAAAATTTGGAATAATGACTGTATCAAATTCCAATCCTTTCGCCGATTTGAAAGTCGTTATATGCACATTCTTAATGGTGGCACAACCATCAGGAAATCTTTCTTTGTTCTCATAATAAAGAGAAAAGTCATCAACCTTTCCTTTAAGAATGTTTTCAAATACTTGAACTTCACTTTTCCAAGGGACAAGAATAGCAATATTGTGTGTATCTGACTTAAAAGCGTTTATTATCTCTAATATTGCATTGTTTTGTTTGTCGTCTGTTCGTTCGTGACTGATACCATCTGAAACCATAAACACAGGCAGTTCCCCAATATTGCTTGCCAATCCGTCAATTATCTCTCTTGGAATTACGGCATCCGGAAAAGTTGCTTTCGCAAATTTCATAATCTTTTGAGTACTTCTGAAATTCTTGCTTAGGACATGCTCCACATTGTCGGGAAATAGACTTGTCAACTGCGACTGATAACAACAGTGGTCTGGATAAAGAATCTGCGAATCGTCAGCTCCGTATGACACATTTGACAAAATACCATGATAGTAGCCTTCATCCAAATCTTGAGCTTCGTCAATGATTATTTCCGCAAATTTGTACTTGTGGATTTTATCTCGACTCTTAAGTGAAGTCGCAACCATTTTTGCTGCATCTTCATTCTGACTTCTACAGCAAGCTTTCAAATATTCTTTCAATGTTGTCGTGTAAGTCAACAACAAACTTTTTTTAGCAGGATTACTCATATGGTTTGAGATGTGCCTCCAAAGCGAAACAACCGATTTCCCTGTTCCTGGTCCACCAGACAAGGCAATCTGCGCTGGATCATCTAACGCCGCTTGCTGCGGAATTGTCAGCGTTGTTATCGGAGGTAAGTTAAAATAGTATTCAGCCATAATTATCACTTATTCACTTACTCCTTTAAAACGTCTATGATAAAATGCCAATCCATGCATTTCGTCATAACAACCTAATCGGCATAGAGCATCAATTGCTTCGCTTATTCCTTGCAATGCCGCTTTATGATAAAAATCTATGGTCTTCTCCTTGTTTTCTTTACCCCCTTTACCATATTCTAAAGCGACCGCATAATTATATTGACAATAGGCATGACCTTTTGCTGCACCTATTTGATAATAATGAACAGCCTTTTCAATGTTTTGTGTAATGCTGTTCCCGTAATAATAAGAAACACCAAGATTACAATATGTAGAGGCATCTGCCTTGTTGTTTCTATCAAGATATAACCAACATTGTACCGCATTCTCATAATTCTGTTCACGTGCAAAGTCTGTACCAATATCACATATTGATATAGGGTCTCCTTGTAATGCGTCAAGGTATCGATCCTCGTTAAAATATAAGCAACTCTTATATTCTTCAATCATCAATTTTATATCTTTCATAAACTAGTTATTGCCTCTGATGTTAATCCACTTTCCTTCGCTGTACGGTAATTTCTGCAAGCCGTTTCTTTGCTCGTGTTCGCATAACAATATTCGCAAAGATGTGCACAGGTGTTGTATTGACCGATGTCTTTGCTTATCTTGCAACCACATAGCTCACGCTGCCCTTTGTCTGCATTGTCTTTCTTCTTTACAGCATAGTGATCTGTGTCAAGCATAATGGCATTTGTCGGGATTTCAGAACTTCCAAACAAACCATTGTCGATTGTTTTCACCTCTACTCCAAGCACTTTCATCAAAATGCTGTCTTTCCAAGCGAAACGTATCATCAGATTGTCATCTACACAATGATTCGGAACAATCCCAAATCTCTTGTAGTCCGGCTTCTCTCCACACGTCGTCAGCTCATATCCCCATTTTTTGTTGAGCTCAGACAGTTTTCTTGCGAAATCAACCATTTCCGTCTCTGTCCACTCATGGTAGTTGATTCCGTTTCGTTCCAAGTTGATTTTTACCTTCCTATAAGAACCTATGTCGGCGAAACTGAACACAAACTTCTCTGTATAGCCAAGTAGCCTGTCGCCAATATAATTAATTTTGCAGAGCAAGTCATCTTGCGATATTCTGTCTGTAAGGATTAATGGGTCAAATCTCCAAATAACTCTTCCCTTTCCTAATTTCTTGACAAGAGTCTTGAACGTCTCAATACGCTCATCCAATGGCGGTACGCCTTTTTCCAACCCTTCTGTCACATAATCATTTAGTGTGTACTGAATATAGCACTCTATTTTGGGAGAATGGGATTTCAATTTGGCTAAATGTTGCAACAAAGGTTTCGGGTTCTTGGACCAAAATACGATAAAGCGTGTGTCTTTATAAGAAACATAGCTATTTGCTCCATTGAAAGGGTTGCGCCATGCAGAATATCCAATCTCCAATCTGTGGAAAAACCAGTCGGCATAAAAGGCAGGAATGTCAGTGCTCCTACTCGCAGAAATAATCTCTGGAGCCTGGGCATCAACCCATTCTCCATTTTCACGCTGAATATTTATTTTCTTCCAAGCCATTGTAATATAAGTTACACCATAAAAACTAATTCTCCCAACATACAAAGATACAGAAAAGATTTGAAACATAAGCAAATTTGTTCTT
>NZ_JBCNZM010000222.1:0-6165 GCF_040227615.1 Bacteroides sp. RTP31139st1_H2_RTP31139_211217
GAGAGGGAGGCATTCAGTTGCATGTTCTTCAGGATGAAGTTGTACTTCTGATAGCGGGCAGAGATGTTCCAGGAATCGGAATTCCTTTCTGCCATTCCGTATACTTTGTTTTGAACAGACCCCGTCTGCAGTTCCTTGTCTGTTTTTGAATAGGAGGCGGAAACAAAGAAGGCATCAGCCCAGGATTTGTTGACAAATCCGGCTTCCACCTGTGCCAGTAGAGAGAAGTAGCCGTCATGAAAACGCTTGGGATTGCCATATATGAAGTTGTCCCCGCTTTCGTCGCGCATCTGTACATTCTTCATTCTATAATCGTTTTTGGAGTAGTTGATGCCAACGGTGGGCCGGACTATTAGTCCGGTTTTCTTTTCTACGAACTGTGCATTCAAGTCTGCCTTGTGGGTATGGAAGGAGCCGATGCCGTAAGATACATCCAGATAATCCTTTTTTTCCTGCTTTGTAATGATATTGATGGTGCCGCCCAGTGCATCTGTTCCCAAGCTGGCAGGGACTACTCCTTTGTATATCTCAATCCGGTCTATGATGTTAATGGGTAAGTTGGCGAGGGAAACACCGCTTCCTTTGGTGTCCAGTGGCATTCCGTCCAGAAAGTAGCGGATTGAATTTCCGGACAAGCCGTTGATGGAGAGGTCGAAGTCCGAGCCAACCCCGCCTTCCTCTCTCACCTTGATGCCCGTTGTACGGTTCACCAGGTCGTTGAGGTTATTTAGTGAGTTTACTATCGGCTTGATGTCGAGTGCATTGACAGCAAAGGCCCCTTCCTTCACTTTCTGCGTTTGGGTCTTTCCGTATACTTCGACAGAATTCAATGCCACGGCGCTTTCCTGCAATGTGAAATTCTGTTTTTTATCCTGCCGGATGTCGAGGGATTGTTTCACGGTTTGGTAGCCCAGGAAGGAGACGACGAAGGTGTGTTTGCCCGGAGCGACTTGCAGTGAATACTTCCCCCGGTCGTCCGTATAGGTGCCGGAGGTGGTGTTTTCCACAGCGATGGTGGCTTGGGCTATCGGTGTCCCGTGCTGGTCTATGACTTTTCCGGATAAGGTGACCTTATTCTGTGCCATACTACCTGCAGGCAGTAGGCAGATAAATGTAAATAGCAGTCCTGTGATGAATCTCATTTCAGTTCCTTATAAGCGTTCGTAACTTGCCCTCAAGGAAAAATGAACAAAGAGAAAGATTCCTTTATATGGATAAAGAATGCCTCGACTCAATGTTTTGTTGCTTTATTCCCCGAAAGCACTAAAACTATGTTGTCTTGGCAGGTCTTCTGACTTATCCCTCTTTGAATGCCTTCCCATCCGCCGGGCGGACAGTGGCTTGTAGAATATTCAAAGATTTTGGAAGGACTTACAGCAGCGGGTCTGTTCAGGATTTGCACCTGATTCCCTTTTTCATCACTCATCTCCAACAGAACCGGGAGAGGTGAAACCAAAACTGGGACAAAGATAACAAAAACTATTAGGTTTGCGAATACTCCTGATAATTTTTGTTATCTTTGCCCGCGAATTGGTTCCGGATGCATGTTTCCATCATCTGGATTAAAAGGGAATCGGGTGTAAATCCCGGACAGTCCCGCTGCTGTGAAGCTCCGTTTATATCATGAAAAACACCCTTGCCACTGATATGCATTGAAATATCGGGAAGGCTTCAGGATTAGGAGTCAGTCAGAAGACCTGCCATTCATTAAAGGCTGCCTTTGCTCGTGGGTTAGGAAGACAGTACGAAGATATTAGTTGAACATTTAAACAAGAAATGGAATGCCTTTGTTAAAGGTATGTCCGCATTGTGGTGTGACTATATATATCCTTTATATATTAAAGAAAAAGTAAAATGATTAAGAAAGTATTGATTGCCAACAGAGGTGAGATTGCCTTGCGCGTCATGCGTTCGTGCCGGGAGATGGGACTGCTTACGGTTGCGGTCTTCTCCGAGGCCGACCGCACCTCTCATCATGTGGCATATGCCGATGAGGCTTATCCGATAGGACCGGCCGTGGCAAAAGAGAGTTATCTGAATATTGAAAAAGTGATTGCCACGGCAAAGCGATGCGGTGCCGATGCCATCCATCCGGGTTACGGCTTTTTGTCGGAGAACTCGGAGTTTGCACGCCGTTGCAAGGAGGAAGGGATTATCTTTATCGGTCCCGCCGCCGAGACGATGGAGGCGATGGGCGACAAGATAGCTGCCCGCAAGCGAATGATTGCGGCAGGCGTACCCGTGGTTCCCGGAACGGAACAACCTTTGCAGAGTGCCGAAGAAGCCGTGCGCATCTGCAACGAGATAGGTTATCCCGTGATGCTGAAGGCGTCTATGGGTGGCGGTGGTAAAGGTATGCGCCTTATCCATAACGAGAGCGAAGTGGTGGAAGCCTACAACACGGCACGCTCCGAGTCCATGTCCTCCTTTGGAGACGACACGGTCTATCTGGAAAAGTTCGTGGAAGAACCCCACCACATCGAGTTCCAGATATTGGGCGACAACCACGGCAACGTCATCCACCTCTTCGACCGCGAATGCTCCGTGCAGCGTCGCAATCAGAAGGTGGTAGAAGAAAGCCCGTCACCCTTCCTTACGCCGGAATTGCGCCGGGAGATGGGAGAGAAGGCGGTTGCCGCAGCCAAGGCAGTAAACTACTCCGGTGCAGGTACCATCGAGTTTCTGGTAGACAAGAACCGTCGGTTCTACTTCCTCGAAATGAATACGCGCCTGCAAGTGGAGCACCCCATCACGGAAGAGGTGGTAGGCGTAGACCTGGTGAAAGAGCAAATCCGTATTGCCAACGACGAGGTGTTGCACCTCAAGCAGGAGGACCTGTTCCAGCGCGGTCATGCCATAGAGTGCCGCATCTGTGCCGAAGATACGGAAAACAACTTCATGCCGTCTCCCGGTGTCATCAAGCAACTGACGGAGCCGAACGGAATCGGTGTGCGCATAGACAGCTATGTGTACGACGGCTATGAGATTCCCATCTACTACGACCCTATGATAGGTAAGCTCATCGTATGGGCAACCACCCGCCAGTATGCCATCGAGCGTATGCGCCGTGTGCTCTACGAGTACAAGATTACGGGCGTAAAGACCAACCTTGCCTATCTGAAGCGCATCATGCACGTGCCCGACTTTGTGAAGGGAGAGTACAACACCCTCTTTATCGAGAAGAACGCCCGCATGCTGGTACGCACCAATACCACCAACGAAGAGTTGGAGAACATTGCCATGATAGCCGCCTATATGGACTATCTGGTTAATCTGGAGGAGAACGTTTCGGCACAGCTGTCCGATGGCCGCCCCATCAGCCGTTGGAGGGAATTCGGCTTGCAGAAGGGAGTGCTTAGGATTTAAGGAATGGAAAATTGATAATGGAGATTTAATAATGGAAATACATATAGGAGACCGTATAGCAGACATTACCCTGGTGGGTAAGGAAGGGAATAAGGTACAACTTACCATTGACGGAAAGCCCTACGAAGTGGACATTGTGATGGCGGAGAACGGAAGTTGCTCCATCCTGCACAACGGAAACTCGTTCAACGCAGGCCTTGTGCGCGGCGAGGGAGGAAAGAGCTATGACATCAGCATGCTCCAGCGTTCCTTCCACGTAGACATTGTAGACACGCAAGCCAAGTATCTGCACATGAAGAAAGGAGCCGACGAGAAGCAGGGCGACAAGATTCTGGCACCGATGCCGGGCAAGGTAGTGAGCATCCCCGTCAAGGTGGGCGACCGACTGGCTGCCGGAGACATTGCCGTGGTGCTGGAAGCCATGAAGATGCAGAGTAACTATAAGGTAAATGCCGACTGCATCGTCCGCAACATTCTCGTGAGCGAGGGCGAACCGGTAAATGCCAATCAAGTATTGATTGAATTGGAGTTGATAAAGGAGGAATAATCCCGAGTCGCATTCAGTCCGTATATTATAAATCACTAAATTGTAAATGCAAATATGAACAGAGAAGAAATATACCGCCAGTTTGAGGAACTGGACAAACGTGCCTCGCTGGGTGGGGGCGTAGACAAGATAGAGAAACAACACGCCTCCGGCCGCATGACTGCCCGCGAACGTATTGACATGCTGCTGGACAAAGGCTCGTTCAATGAGCTGGACAAGTTCGTGAACCATCGCTGCACCAACTTCGGCATGGAGAAGAAGCAGATTGCCGGAGACGGCATGGTGTCCGGTTACGGAAAGATAGACGGCCGCCTTGTATTTGTCTATGCCTACGACTTCACGGCGCATGGCGGTTCGCTCAGCGAGACGAATGCCGCAAAGATTGTGAAGGTGCAGCAGCTTGCCCTGAAGAACGGTGCTCCCGTCATTGCCCTCAACGATTCGGGCGGCGCACGCATCCAGGAAGGTGTGAACAGCTTGGCAGGCTATGCCTCCATCTTCTATCAGAACACCATTGCGTCGGGTGTCATTCCGCAGATATCTGCCATTCTGGGTCCGTGTGCCGGTGGGGCATGCTACTCTCCGGCGCTTACCGACTTTATCTTCATGGTAAAGGAGCAGAGCCACATGTTTATCACCGGTCCGGACGTGGTAAAGACCGTGACCCACGAGGAGGTGGACAAGGAGGAACTGGGCGGTGCCTATACGCATAGCAGCAAGAGCGGCGTTACCCACTTCATGTGCAATACGGAGGAGGAGACACTGATGAGCATCCGCGAGCTGCTGAGCTTCCTGCCGTCCAACAATATGGAAGATGCTCCCTTCACTCCCTGTTCCGACGATATCCATCGCCGGGTAGAGACGCTTCAGACCGTCATTCCCGAAGACCCGAACATGCCTTATGACATCAAGGATATTATAGAACCGGTGCTGGACAACCAGTACTTCTTCGAAGTGATGCCTCACTTTGCCAAGAACGTCGTTATCGGTTTCGGTCGTCTGAACGGGCGTTCGGTAGGTATCGTGGCAAACCAGCCTGCCTATTTGGCGGGTGTGCTCGATATTGATGCCAGCGACAAGGCGGCACGTTTCATTCGTTTCTGCGACTGCTTCAACATCCCGCTGATAACCTTCGAAGATGTTCCCGGCTTCTTGCCCGGAACGATGCAGGAGCACAACGGCATCATCCGCCACGGCGCCAAGATTGTCTATGCCTATGCCGAGGCCACCGTGCCCAAGATAACGCTGATTACCCGCAAGGCATACGGCGGCGCCTACATCGTGATGTCCAGCAAGCCGACGGGTGCCGACGTGAACCTGGCTTATCCGCAGGCGGAAATCGCCGTGATGGGTGCCGAGGGTGCGGTGAACATCCTCTACCGTAAGTCCTCTGCCGAAGAGAAGCAGGAGATTATCAAGGAGTATGAAGACAAGTTCTCCAACCCTTACCGCGCTGCCGAGCGTGGCCTCATAGACGAGGTCATCATGCCGCGCGATACCCGCTACAAGCTGGTGCAGGCATTGGAGATGGCGCACAACAAGAATCAGAGCAATCCACCGAAAAAGCACGGCAACATGCCTTTATAATAGTAGTTATTTTTTATGTGTGAAATGCGTATCCCCGGAGAAGTGATTTCTGTGGGGATACACTTTTTAAATAGAGAATTAAGAATTAAACAATAAGGCTGAAAAGTAAAAACTAAAGATAGAAACTATGGAACTATTAAGAAACCTCTTTGAGGGTTATCCCAATCTTTGGGGCGGAGGAGTGGCACACTCTGTCCTGATTCTGTCCCTGGTCATCACCTTCGGTATCATGCTGGGCAAGTTGAAGGTGGCAGGCATCTCGCTGGGTGTCACCTGGATTTTGTTTGTGGGCATTGTCTTCGGACATTTCGACATGAACCTCGACGAACATCTGCTGCACTTCCTGAAGGAGTTCGGCTTGATACTGTTTGTCTATTCCATCGGTCTGCAAGTGGGACCGGGATTCTTCTCCGCTTTCAAGAAGGGCGGACTTACGCTGAACATGGTAGCAATGCTTTCCGTCTTCCTCAGCGTGGTTATCACCATTGTGTTGCACTTTGCCACCGGAATTCCCATTACTACGATGGTGGGTATCTTGTCCGGAGCCGTGACCAATACCCCCGGTCTGGGTGCTGCCCAGCAGGCAAACAGTGACCTCAACGGGGTGGATGCTCCGGAAATCGCACTCGGATATGCCGTTGCCTATCCGCTGGGTGTGGTGGGCT
>NZ_JBCNZM010000223.1:0-6124 GCF_040227615.1 Bacteroides sp. RTP31139st1_H2_RTP31139_211217
TACGAGAGCTTAGAAATCAAAGAAATAGACTGCTGCGGTGAAAGCCCCACACACAAGGACACACCCCCAGCCGAGCCTTATGTCCACCGGATACCCGACTTCCTTACCGACAGACAGCGCATCCCGCCCAAACTAAGCGGAATGCCCAAAGCATCAGCATCAAAGAGGCAATGGACACACTCGGCGGCAAGCTCGTCATCGGAGGTGTCGCCAAGTCCGGCAACAAGGACGATCCCGATTCAGATCAGCCCGAAAAGCCCAAAACTAGGCTGAAGTTATAGCCCCTATATAAAATAACCCCGCTCCATCAGTTTCTTATCGAAGCTGTGAAGTGGGTTATTATTTAACGAAACACTAAATTAGATTGCTTAATGTCACCCTGTTTTTTCTTTTATTACAGAAGCTATTGTTTTGTAAGATGCCGGTTTATACACAATCTTTATTTTTTGAAAATCAACATCTTGTTCCTGAAGTTTCTCTTCTATTTTATTATTTCCTGTAAGAATAATAGTTTTATTCAAAACATCAGGTTGCTCATCATGTATCTTTTTCATAATGCTAAAACCATCCATTTGAGAATTGTTAGCTAAACTAATATCTACAAATACAACTGCATACTCATTCATATGTTGAAAATTTACATCTTGAGATTTTACAACAAAAGTAATCTGAAGATTACCATCAAAAGCATATAGATTTGCTAATTCAAAGGAACCTTTTACAGTTGCAAGTTCATCTTCAATTACTAGAATCTTCATTTTTATTATATAATTTATAGTTAATACTTAAGTGTATATAGTGATTTTGTTCTCCTGTATCTTTATCAATTTCAACTTCTCGATTAGCTTTTATTGCAATATCTAAATTTTGAACAATAGATTTAATCTGGTATATACCGTGAGTTTTTCTTTGCAGAACAGCATCTTTTTGATTATTATTAATATCCTTGATTAAAGTATCACATTCCTTTTGGCTGATACTATAATCATTATAAAAATCTATACGAGCATATTCTTTGTCTACTGTAAACTCTATTCTGCATTTGTCTTTCTTATATTTTCGCATATTATTGATCCAATCTGTAAATAGGATTTTTGTTTCAGTTAAACTTGTCCGTACCACAAGATTATCCTTTAGATCCATTATTTCCTTATTGACTAGAACAATTCCAGATAATAATCGTTCATCTATCTCTGATAAAATAACAAATATTTTCTTTATACTTATATCCTTTATCTCAAGTGCAGAAAGAGGATTGTTGCTTTTTTCAAGCATATAGTCTGCTGTTTCTATGATTTCCTGTAAATCTCGACTAGATTGTTTAACCTCTTTCTTGATCCTTGCTTCCATTTTATCCTTAATATTTTCAGATAGTTCTTCTGTACTACTGTAGTATTCTACGATATTAGTAAGTGGCGTTAACTTATTTCTCATATAATGCATAATTTTTGTTGCTGCATTTACATAAGCTAACTTTTCCCTCATCTCTTCAAATGTCTTATTTTTATATTCAAAAACCCTATATTCAGAATTCAACAACTTAGCAATCTTCGAAAATACTGCGATAAATATACAATCAATACCTATTAATTGATAATATATAGGAATACTTTTATGCATAGATGATACAAAAATATAGTCCATTGTATCTATTTTAATTAAATAGTAATAGTACATTTTGTTATCGTGTATCCTATATAATGATTTAGTTTGTTTAAGAGAATCTATATCATCAGAAGAAAGAACCAATGTTCTTTCCCATATAAACTCTGAAGAATTAATAAGCCACAGAATATTATCATCTTTCAGAATATAACTATATATAGAATCAACATAATCTCCCTTTAGAAAAATATTGATCTCTTTTATTATATTCTTATATATTTGATGTGGTTTCTGAATTACCTCCGATTGTGTAAAATATGAATCTACATGCTCTGAAAGTTCATATAACACATCATTAGTCTTTCGTTTTTGCCAAGTATACAAATCAATAAAAAATAGAAATAAAGGTGCTATAAAATTAAAGATATTAATGTTTTTTTCAAGTATTACAATGCATAGGCATACACCTATATACAACGTCATAAAACTCTTGTTTTTACCAGAATAATTTATTGAATTAATAATTGGAAGCAACGTAAACAAATAGCAATAGTTAATATTTATATCTTTATTCCATAATATCACCAATGTAAAAATAAAATCAACTAAAAGTCTACATTTTGAATACTTGTTCAATATTATGTACGAAATGAAATACATTGCAATTGTAACATAATATACCCATAGTGGAAATTGATTGATAGAAATACTAATTATTACAATTGCATATGCAATACATAATATTCTAAACAACAGTGAATTTAGACGCTTTTGTATATAATTTATCAATGAAACTCCCATAATACTAATCTTTTATATTGATAATATCTGTTATTTTTCTAATAATGAAATTAGCTATTAGAACATAGAAAATGATGCCTCCAAGTACATATATTATCATTCCTCTTAGATTTAGAGGTGTGATTTGTGGTTTAAAATTATCATTGTCGACAACAAGAGCCAATGTATTCATTATATAATTTACAAAATTATTTTCTGAAAAATTGTGTAAATTCACTTCATATATTTCCAAACATTTATATGGGGCTGGATGTAAGACTAGAAATAAAACCAACAAATATACAAAATATGCAAACAGTAAAGTCCCAATATTTAATGAAGCATAAGATAATATGAAAGCAAACCACCTTTTTTCTTTTTTCGCTATCGAAATTTCAACTCTTTTTAGAGAATTGTGAATCCAATCTGTTTCCAAACCAGAATTTGTGTATGATGTTCGTAAAATGTGATAAATTGATAACTGCTCTTTGGGTGTTAAAAAAGAGACAACCTCTTTTATTTTATCATTATTTATTGCATCATATCCATAATCTAATGATTGAGTAGCTTTTATATAAGCATAAATAAACTTTTTTATATCTATGTATAATGAATTATGATACGACATAATATGAAAATCTTTTTTGGTTACAATAACATTATATAACACATTAAATTTCACATTGTCATCTCCACATTCTAATTCTTGATATTGAGAATCTAATAGTCTTTTGACTTTATTAATATTCATAATACTTATCTCGGTCCTATAAACCTGTCTCCATTAAAGTGAATCATATGATCTGGATTTTCCGCTATCCAAACTTCGGTTTCCCATGCAATATCAGCCACATATTTCTTGAACTCGGCTCTATCAGGAAAAGCGGTAACATATACTTTCCCTACTTTGCATTCTTTCGTAAAATCTTCCAGCTCAATTACACGCTTGGGAGATACCGGCCCATGCGAAGTAACCACTTCGATTAGGAATAGCCACTCTTTATTACTGTCATAAATGACAATATCCGGCAGTTTGCTGTGTTCTGTGATTGGAATACCTATTTCTTTCAAGAACTCCTTGTTACAATAAAGGTTTTTATTGGCAGTATCACCAATATAAAGGACTTTTGCACCTGCCGCAAAACGGGGGGCAAACTCATTAATGACTGCCGCCTGTACTTCATTATGCTTGCCTGGAGACAGTTTAAATTCCATACCTTCAATAGTAACCGGTATCATTTCCATCTCACGTTTTTTCTCATATTCTTCAATCAATCGTCCTACCGCATCATTAAAGTTTTGAGCTGTTATTTCCCATTCTTGGGTATTGTATGATTTTATTGTTTCATAGGCTTCTTCTGTCAGTTTGTAATGGGCGTTTGGATTGTTCACTGGTAAAGTCGGATTATCCGGGTTATAATCTACGATACGTGCCTGTAAGAACTGATGAAGCACCTGTCGTCTGAAAGTTTCCCGTGTATTTGGAGCATACGGCTGTTCTTTTTTATAGTTCTCATTGACAAATGCCATAATATCCTTGCTTATTTTTAGGCTCTTGCGAGTGGCATCCGCCCAGTTGTCTTTCTCCTTTAATCCGCATAATGCAAGTAAAGTCAAAGCGGATATTTCATTCTGCTGTGCCGGCGGCAAACCCAACACAGTCAATATATCTTGTGCATCACTTATTTTACTCATATCACATAAAATATTTGTTTACAATATTATTTACGTTTACCATAGAATAATCATTCATGGCAATCAGGTCTTTACCGATACATTCAATGACTTCAAGGGGAGGCATGGGCATCTCCCTCAGTTCCGTAGCACTGACATTTACATTTCCATTGAATGTTCTGAAATAATTATCAAACAAGTCGCTATTCAATAAAGCAGCTATCCCCATTACTTCCATACGGTTCAAGTGTCCTTTGGGACGATAGATATAGTTCAGTTTGTTTTCGATTCCTACATGTGCGCAGGAAGTCATGTTTCCAAAATAAGGTGCGGCAATTAACCGGCTATTATCGTCTTTGGAACTGAAACGCCGTAGCAGGACATAGTTCTTGTTGGGTAACAAGGTGGATACAGACATTTCATTTATACGGATGAATTGGGGTTTTCCTTCCTTGACGACAGGATGATCAGCCAGCATCTTTACTACGTTATGCAACCAATATAGTGCTGCGGTTCCTTCTCCAGAGGTTTCACATAATTGTTCCTTTGAGCGAAAAGCCACAACCGGACCGGTGGAAATCTGGATATGATATTTATTCAGATTGCCATCCCATGATTTGAATAGCTTGATGATTTTCTCATCTTCAAGGCTGACTGGCAAATGCAATATCAATTCTTTTGAGGTAAGGTCAATGATTTCTTTCCGCTGTACTTTTTTAATTGCAGGGGTGGCCAAGTCGGAAAGCCCCTCACTGTATGATAAAACGACATTATAATCTGCTTTCTTTTTAGGGGAACATTTCATTATAACTGTTTCCTGAAGCACATTATCTGTGGAAAACGTATCTTTCCGGGTATTGAAAAGGTGAACAAAATCTATCTGTACATGCTTAAACAGGAAATTACGGAACAAACGGAAATATCTTCCCGAAGTAAAACTTCTTGGGGTTATATAAATCATTTGCCCCTGTTCCGCAAGCAATAAAGCTGATATGGCCATAAATATAGAATATATATTGGGCTGTCCGTCTATAATACATTGAGCTGCTTTTACCCGTTTGTCCTCTTTGGAAAGCTTGAAATAGGGAGGATTGGATATGATCAAATCATATTTCTGCAAATTCTCTGCCCTTTCATAAATCGTATCAGAATATAATACTGGATAATTGGATAAAATAAAGTCCTCACAATATGAACGGCAATCAATCCGGACATCATGACGCATCCCCCATATTGTTATATATTCCAAAACTTTTTGTAATCCCGGTATAAGGTTCTCATCGGTTTCGTATGTAACCAACTCTATCCGTTTTACCTTTGATTGCAAAACCAAATTCTCAATCACGGCACATGATAATATGGCAGTTCCACATCCCGGATCTAATACGGAGATAGAATCCTTATCCGCATTTATTTGTTTACCCATAAAATAGGCAATAGATACCGGTGTGAAAAACTGACCGCTACTTTTCTTAAAGGCAGCAGTGACAGTATCAGTATATAACCTGCCTATTCTATCTGCATAGTTAGTAGGCAGCTCGTTCACATAAGGCTTTATTTCAGACCAACTTATATTCATAATTGCAAAATTAGGAAAAAACCTTTGGATTCTTCTTATGAATGTATTTTTCTTTTTCTACAGAGTCGTGATAGATGCTTGGGTATTGAGGGAACTAACTTTTTATATTCCAGTTTCTACGCCAAAAACTGGAATATTTTAGTTCCGCACATAAAAATGACACCCCACTCAGAGACACGCCCCAGCCGAACCTTATGTCCACCGGATGCCCGACTTCCTTACCGACAGGCAGCGCATCCCGCCCAAACTAAGCGGAATGCCTCAAAGCATCAGCATCAAAGAGGCAATGGACACACTCGACGGCAAGCGCGTCATCGGAGGTGTTCCCAAGCCCGGCAACAAGGACGATCCCGATTCAGATCAGCCCGAAAAGCCCAAAACCAGACTGAAGTTATAGCCCCTATAACCGAAGCCATAAAATAACCGTAAGCATTCGGCAAACTACAGGTATTAAACTTTTATATACAACAATAGCGACTGTCACTA
>NZ_JBCNZM010000224.1:0-497 GCF_040227615.1 Bacteroides sp. RTP31139st1_H2_RTP31139_211217
ACAGTGTATTGGAGCTACCACTCTCGATGAATACAGAAAGAATATCGAGAAAGACGGTGCTTTGGAACGTCGTTTCCAAAAGGTGATTGTAGAGCCTACCACAGCTGAAGAAACGCTTCAGATATTGAAGAATATCAAGGAGAAGTATGAAGACCATCATAACGTGAGCTACACGGATGAAGCCTTGGAAGCATGTGTCAAGTTGTCAGCACGCTATATAACCGACCGCAACTTCCCGGATAAAGCTATTGATGCTTTGGACGAGGCGGGTTCGCGTGTGCATTTGACGAATATTAATGTTCCGAAAGAAATTGAGGAACAGGAAAAGCTGATTGAAGAGGCACGTAGCCTGAAGGCTGAAGCTGTAAAGTCACAGAATTTTGAGCTGGCTGCCAGCTACCGCGACCGTGAGAAGGAACTTTCTGTCCGCTTGGAGGAGATGAAGGTTGAGTGGGAAGCCCGTTTGAAGGATGACCGCCAAACGGTAGGTGAAGAGG
>NZ_JBCNZM010000224.1:507-6116 GCF_040227615.1 Bacteroides sp. RTP31139st1_H2_RTP31139_211217
AGAGGAAATAGCCAATGTTATTTCAATGATGTCCGGTGTACCCGTACAGCGCATGGCGCAGGCAGAAGGACTTAAACTGGCCGGAATGAAGGAAGAACTACAGGCGAAGGTGATAGCTCAAGATGCTGCGATAGAGAAACTTACCAAAGCAATCTTGCGTAGCCGTGTAGGGTTGAAAGACCCGAACCATCCCATCGGAACTTTTATGTTCCTTGGCCCTACTGGTGTGGGTAAGACGCATTTGGCAAAGCAATTGGCAAAATATATGTTTGGCTCTGCCGATGCCTTGATACGTATCGATATGAGCGAGTATATGGAGAAATACACCGTATCTCGTATGATTGGTGCCGCTCCGGGATATGTGGGCTATGAGGAAGGCGGCCAGTTGACTGAAAAGGTGCGTCGCAAGCCGTATTCCATTGTCTTGCTGGATGAGATTGAGAAAGCCCATCCGGACGTGTTCAACATCTTGCTCCAGGTACTGGATGAAGGTCGTTTGACTGACAATTATGGCAGAACCATCGATTTCAAGAATACGGTTATCATTATGACCTCCAATATCGGTACGCGGCAGTTGAAGGAGTTTGGCCGTGGCGTAGGTTTTGCGGCGCAAAACCGCACGGATGACAATGAACATTCGCGCAGTGTGATACAAAAGGCTCTGAACAAGACTTTTGCTCCCGAATTTTTGAATCGTTTGGATGAAATCATTACTTTCGACCAGCTCTCCTTGGAGGCTATCACAAAGATTGTGGACATTGAGCTGAAAGGCTTGTACGAACGGGTTGAAGCAATTGGTTACAAGCTGGTTGTGGAGGATGATGCAAAGACATTCCTTGCTTCGAAAGGGTACGATGTACAGTTTGGTGCGCGCCCATTGAAGCGTGCCATTCAGAACCACTTGGAGGATGGACTTTCCGAGCTGATAGTGGCGGCAGAGTTACAGCCGGGTGATACGGTAAATGTATCAGTAGACAAAGAAAAAGATGAGCTGAGCATCAAGAAGGCATAAGCAGTTCTTTATAAAAACCGTCAAAATGTCAGTCCTTATGGGCTGGCATTTTTTTTGTGCTATATCTGCCGGAATAATTAAAAATATAAATCTAAAAAATATAAATGTAGTATGCAAAAAGGTAATATTGGGGTAACTACTGAGAATATCTTCCCCGTCATTAAAAAGTTCTTGTATAGTGATCATGAAATTTTTCTCCGTGAGTTGGTTTCTAACGCGGTTGATGCTACACAGAAGCTGAAAACACTCTCCTCTATCGGTGAGTTCAAGGGTGAAGTTGGCGATTTAACCGTACATGTCTCGCTGGGAAAAGATACCATTACGGTGTCCGACCATGGTATAGGTCTTACGGCTGAAGAAATAGACAAGTATATTAACCAGATAGCTTTCTCTGGCGCCAATGACTTCCTTGAGAAATATAAAAACGATGCCAACGCCATCATCGGCCATTTTGGATTGGGTTTCTATTCGGCTTTTATGGTTGCCAAGAAAGTCGAAATCATCACTAAATCCTATCGGGAAGGCGCCCAGGCTGTAAAGTGGACATGCGATGGCAGTCCGGAGTTTACGATTGAAGACACTGATAAGGCAGAACGTGGTACGGATATCGTTCTTTACATAGACGATGACTGCAAGGAATTCCTTGAAGAAGCGCGCATTTCCTCTTTGTTGAAGAAGTATTGCAGCTTCCTCCCTATCCCGGTTGCATTCGGCAAGAAGAAAGAATGGAAAGACGGCAAGCAGGTTGAAACTGCCGAGGATAATATCATCAATGATTCCAACCCGTTGTGGACGCTGAAACCCAGCGAATTGAAAGATGAAGATTATAAGAAGTTCTACCGTGACCTTTATCCTATGTCCGACGAACCTTTATTCTGGATTCATCTGAATGTGGATTATCCGTTCCACCTTACCGGTATTCTGTACTTCCCCAAAGTGAAGAGCAACATCGAGTTGAACAAGAATAAGATTCAGCTCTATTGCAACCAGGTATATGTGACGGATTCGGTGGAAGGTATTGTTCCCGACTTCTTGACCCTGTTGCATGGTGTGCTCGATTCACCGGACATTCCATTGAACGTTTCCCGTTCTTATTTGCAGAGCGATGCCAACGTGAAGAAGATTTCTACATATATCACGAAGAAGGTGTCAGACCGTTTGCAGTCTATCTTCAAGAATGACCGTAAACAGTTTGAGGAAAAGTGGAATGACTTGAAAATCTTCATCAACTACGGAATGCTTACGCAGGAAGATTTCTATGATAGAGCCAAGGATTTTGCCCTTTTCACCGATACAGACAGCAAATATTATACTTTCGAAGAGTATAAGACGTTGATTAAAGATAACCAGACGGATAAGGATGGAAATCTGATTTATCTGTATGCCAACAATAAAGATGAGCAATACAGCTACATAGAGTCCGCTACGAGTAAAGGATACAATGTGCTGTTGATGGATGGACAACTGGACATTGCGGTGGTGAGCATGTTGGAACAGAAGTTCGAAAAGGTTCGCTTCACTCGTGTAGACAGCGATATTATTGATAATCTGATTGTCAAGGAAGACAAGAAGAATGAAGCGTTGGAAACCGGCAAGCAGGAAGTTCTTTCTTCCATCTTCAAGAGCCAGTTGCCCAAGATGGATAAGACGGAGTTCAACATCACGGCGCAGGCTTTGGGCGAAAATGCCGCTCCTATCATGATAACTCAGAGCGAGTACATGCGCCGTATGAAGGAAATGGCGAATATCCAGGCTGGAATGAGCTTCTATGGCGAAATGCCGGATATGTTTAACCTGGTATTGAATTCAGACCATAAGCTGGTAAAAGAAGTTCTGGCAGATGAAGATAAGGAATGTGCTGCTGCCGTTGCTCCGGTTCAGGCAGAGATGGATGAAGTGAACAAGCAGCGTACTGACCTGAAAAAGAAGCAGGAAGGCAAGAAAGATGAGGATATACCGACTGCCGAAAAGGATAAAGTGAATGAGCTGGATAAGAAGTGGGACGAACTGAAAACACAGAAAGAAGGCATCTTCGCCGATTATGCTGCCAAGAATAAGGTTGTCCGTCAACTGATAGATTTGGCACTGCTGCAGAATGGTATGTTGAAAGGTGAAGCTTTGAACAACTTTGTCAAGAGAAGCATTGACCTGATAAAATAAGCCCCTTTAAATTTGCATTTAATATATGCAAGGGTATTGTGATTCTTCGGAGTCGCAATACCCTTTTTTTATTCATTTTCACCAATTAGGGTGTGATTTTCTTCGTTGAATACGGCATTTTTAGAAACTATTGTTTATATTTGGGGCAATGAACATTTATCTTACTCGGAATAGCATAGTTATGAAAAGAGTTTTATTGTTTTTTTCGTTTCTTCTATGTGGCTTTATTTTACAAGCTCAGAAAGTGGGGCTTGTACTGAGTGGCGGTGGAGCAAAAGGCATGACTCATATAGGCATTATCCGGGCTTTGGAAGAGAATAATATCCCCATTGATTATATAACCGGAACCTCTATGGGAGCTATCATCGGTTCTCTGTATGCTATGGGGTATTCCCCGGACGATATGGAGGCGCTGTTGCGCTCTCCCGACTTTAAGCGTTGGTATTCGGGCAAAGTGGAGCCTAAATACGAGTATTATTTTAAGAAGAATCGTCCTTCACCGGAATTTTTTAATATCCGTTTTGCTTTTAGGGATTCGCTGCATATAAAGCCCCAGATACTTCCCACAAGCATGGTCAACCCCATACAGATGAACCTGGTATTTGTGGAATTGTTTGCACGTGCTACGGCTGCATGTGGCGGTAATTTCAACAAACTGTTTGTTCCTTTTCGCTGTATAGCATCCGATGTGTACAATAAAAAGCCATTGGTATTGAGTAAAGGGGATTTGGGAGATGCGGTACGTGCTTCCATGAGCTTTCCATTTGTCTTCAAACCGATAGAAATAGACAGTACGCTTGCTTATGATGGCGGCATTTACAATAATTTCCCTACGGATGTGATGCGGGAGGATTTTCATCCGGATGTCATTATTGGCAGTGTGGTAGCGGCCAATCCCGGTAAGCCGAAGGAGAATGACCTGATGAGCCAATTGGAGAATATGATTATGCAGAAGACCGATTACTCCATTCCGGACTCGTTGGGTATAGTCATGACCTTCAAATATGATGATGTCAACTTGCTGGATTTTGACCGTCTGCAGGAATTGCACGATATAGGTTACAATCGTACCCTTAATATGATGGATTCCATCAAAAGCCGTGTTCATCGTAGGGTGAATGCTGATAATGTGCGTTTGAGGCGTCTTGTCTTCCGGAGTAACCTGCCTCAATTCCGTTTTCGGGATATCATTATTGAAGGGGCGAATGCCCAACAGCAAGCCTACATCAAAAAAGAGTTCCATGATGAAGAGCATGAAGTCTTTACTTATGAAGACTTGAAGCGCGGGTATTTTCGTTTGCTGGCAGATAATATGATTTCGGAAATAGTTCCTCATGCTGTGTATGATTCGGAATCCGATTTGTATGAGCTGCATTTGAAGGTGAAGATGGAGGATAATTTTTCCGTGCGTCTGGGGGGCAGTGTCTCTACCACGAGCTCAAATCAAATCTATTTGGGAATAGGATATCAGAACTTGAATTATTATTCCAAGGAAATCACTTTTGACGGTCAGTTGGGTAAGATTTATAATAATGCCCAGTTGATGGGTAAGATTGATTTGCCTACCCACATATCTACGTCCTTTCGTTTTATTGCTTCAATCAGTACCTTCGATTACTACAAGAAGGACAAGCTGTTTTCCAGGAATGACAAACCTTCATTCAATTCAAAGGACGAACGTTTTGTGAAGTTGATGGTTGCCTTGCCGTTTTTGGCCAATAAGCGTGCGGAGTTCAGTCTGGGATATGGCCAACTGGAAGATAACTACTTTCAATCCAGCGTAATAGATTTCGATAAGGACCGTTCGGACAGAAGTACCTACAAACTTTTGGGAGGTTCCATCGGTTTCTATGGGAGTACCCTGAATACGCGGCAATACGCGACAAAAGGCTATCTGGAGAAACTGATAGCCCAGGTATTTACCGGGAGGGAAAGATTTGAACCGGGGAATCCGCAAGAAGGGTACAGTCCTTCTCCGCAAGAACGGCAATCATGGTTGCAAATTTCTTATATGAAAGAGGCATATCACACAATGGGGCCGAAGTTCACCCTGGGATGGATGGCAGAAGCACTGTATTCGTCGAAAAATTTCTCTGAGAATTATACGGCAACCATGATGCAGGCAGGAGAATTTGCACCGACTCCGCATAGTAAACTGATGTACAATGAAGCTTTTCGTGCCAACCAGTATGTGGCTGCCGGTATCAAACCCATATATGTTTTGAACGACATGTTCCAGTTCCGGACAGAATTTTATGGCTTTACACCGATTTTTCCGATAAAAAAGAATGCATTGAATAAAGCATATTATGGAAAAGCATTCTCCCGCTTTGAGTATATGGGAGAAGTTTCTGTTATTTGTCATTTGCCCTTCGGAGCCATCTCTGCTTATGTAAATCATTATAGCTCACCGAGAAGGGAGTGGAATGTGGGGATG
>NZ_JBCNZM010000225.1:0-6106 GCF_040227615.1 Bacteroides sp. RTP31139st1_H2_RTP31139_211217
CACTGTTACCGTAGAACTGTTCAATGACGCAACTTTTGTTGACGTTGTAGGTACTTCTAAGGGTAAAGGTTTCCAGGGTGTAGTAAAACGCCATGGTTTTGGTGGTGTAGGCCAGACTACTCACGGTCAGCACAACCGCGCTCGTAAGCCGGGTTCTATCGGTGCTTGTTCTTACCCTGCAAAAGTATTCAAAGGAATGCGCATGGGCGGACAGCTTGGTGGCGACAGAGTAACTGTTCAAAACCTGCAGGTATTAAAGGTAATCGCGGAGCACAATCTTCTTTTGATTAAGGGATCTGTTCCTGGTTGCAAAGGTTCAATCGTAATAATTGAGAAATAATGGAAGTTAACGTATATAACATTAAAGGTGAAGACACTGGGAGAAAGATTACGTTAAACGAGTCTATCTTCGGAATTGAGCCCAACGACCACGCTATCTACTTGGATGTTAAACAGTTTATGGCTAACCAGCGTCAGGGTACACACAAGTCAAAGGAAAGAAGCGAAATCAGTGGTTCTACTCGTAAAATCGGTCGCCAGAAAGGTGGTGGTGGTGCACGTCGTGGTGACATGAACTCACCGGTACTTGTTGGTGGTGGACGCGTATTCGGTCCGAAACCGAGAGATTACTACTTCAAATTAAACAAAAAAGTAAAGGCTCTGGCTCGTAAGTCAGCTTTGTCATACAAGGCTCAGAACAACGCAGTTGTAGTAGTAGAAGACTTCTCTTTTGAAGCTCCGAAGACTAAAGATTTTGTTGCAATGACAAAAAATCTTAAAGTTTCTGACAAAAAGCTGCTTGTGATTTTACCAGAAGCAAATAAAAACGTATATTTGTCGGCTCGTAATGTGAAGGGTGCTAATGTGCAGACTATCTCAGGGTTAAATACTTACAGAGTATTGGACGCTGGGGTCGTTGTGTTTGCTGAAAGTGCACTTTCTGCTATCGACAATATCTTAATGTAAAAAGGAGGCTTAAATAATGGGAATTATTATTAAACCGTTAGTGACAGAGAAGATGACTGCAATTACTGATAAGACGAATAATCGTTTCGGCTTTATCGTGCGTCCTGAAGCTAATAAACTGGAAATTAAGAAGGAAGTTGAAGCCCTTTACAACGTTACAGTAGTTGATGTGAATACAATGAAGTATGCCGGCAAAAACAAGAGCCGCTATACTCGTGCCGGTATCATCAACGGACGTACGAATGCGTTCAAGAAGGCTATCGTTACGTTGAAAGAAGGAGATACTATTGATTTTTATAGCAATATTTAATAAAAATGGCAGTACGTAAATTTAAGCCCACAACACCGGGGCAAAGACATAAAATTATTGGTACTTACGAAGAGATTACTGCACGGGTACCAGAAAAGTCTCTTGTATTTGGTAAGAAATCTTCAGGTGGTCGTAACAACGAAGGTAAGATGACTATGCGCTACATCGGTGGCGGTAGTAAGAAGATTATTCGTATCGTAGATTTCAAGAGAAATAAAGACGGTGTGCCTGCAGTGGTTAAAACAATTGAATACGATCCGAATCGTTCGGCTCGTATCGCTTTGTTGTTTTATGCAGATGGAGAAAAAAGATATATTATTGCTCCCAATGGATTGCAAGTTGGTACGACTTTGATGTCAGGTGAGACTGCCGCTCCGGAAATCGGAAACGCACTTCCGCTTCAGAATATTCCGGTCGGTACTGTAATTCACAACATCGAATTACGTCCGGGACAAGGCGCTGCCTTGGTTCGCTCGGCTGGTAACTTCGCTCAGTTGACTTCTAGAGAAGGTAAGTACTGCGTTATCAAGTTGCCTTCAGGTGAGGTTCGTCAGATCCTCAGTACTTGTAAGGCTACTATTGGTAGTGTAGGTAACTCAGATCATGGATTGGAAAGTTCAGGTAAAGCTGGACGTTCTCGTTGGTTAGGACGTCGTCCGCGTAACCGTGGTGTTGTTATGAACCCGGTTGATCACCCGATGGGTGGTGGTGAAGGACGTGCTTCAGGAGGACACCCGAGATCTCGTAAGGGATTGTACGCTAAGGGTCTTAAGACAAGAGCTCCGAAGAAACAATCGTCTAAGTATATTATTGAGAGAAGAAAGAAGTAATCTGATTAATTGAGTAAATTATGAGTCGTTCATTAAAAAAAGGTCCGTATATTAACGTTAAGCTTGAGAAGAAAGTGCTTGCCATGAATGAATCGGGCAAGAAAGTGGTAGTTAAGACCTGGGCCAGAGCTTCAATGATTTCGCCTGATTTCGTAGGCCATACTGTTGCAGTTCACAACGGAAATAAATTTATTCCTGTTTATGTTACCGAAAATATGGTAGGACACAAGTTGGGCGAATTTGCTCCAACTCGTACTTTCAGAGGACACGCTGGTAACAAGAAAAAATAAAACAGGATTTATCTGAAATAATAAAGTAATAATATAATGGGAGCAAGAAAAAAAATATCGGCTGAAAAAAGAAAAGAAGCCCTTAAGACCATGTATTTTGCGAAATTGCAAAATGTTCCTACTTCCCCCCGTAAAATGCGTCTCGTGGCTGACATGATTCGCGGGATGGAGGTGAACAGAGCACTCGGCGTTTTGAAGTTCTCTTCAAAAGAGGCTGCCGCAAGAGTGGAAAAGTTGCTGCGCTCTGCAATTGCTAACTGGGAGCAGAAAAACGAACGTAAAGCTGAAAGTGGCGAGCTGTTCGTAACCAAGATTTTTGTTGATGGTGGTGCTACACTCAAAAGAATGAGACCGGCTCCGCAGGGTAGAGGTTACAGAATTCGTAAACGTTCAAACCACGTAACGTTGTTCGTTGGTTCTAAAAGTAATAACGAAGATCAAAATTAAGGTAAATGGGACAAAAAGTTAATCCAATAAGCAACCGTTTAGGAATTATCAGAGGATGGGATTCCAATTGGTATGGTGGAAAGAATTACGGCGATTCTCTGCTGGAAGATAGCAAGATTCGTAAATATTTGAACGCTCGTCTGGCAAAGGCTAGTGTGTCAAGAATTGTAATTGAACGTACACTGAAACTCGTGACTATTACCGTTTGTACTGCACGTCCGGGTATCATTATCGGCAAAGGTGGCCAAGAAGTTGACAAGTTGAAAGAGGAGTTGAAGAAGGTTACTGATAAGGATATTCAGATTAATATCTTCGAAGTTAAGAGACCAGAGTTGGATGCTGTTATCGTGGCTAACAACATTGCCCGTCAGGTTGAAGGCAAAATAGCCTACCGTCGTGCCATCAAGATGGCTATTGCCAATACAATGCGTATGGGTGCGGAAGGTATCAAGATTCAGATTTCAGGACGTTTGAATGGTGCAGAAATGGCCCGTTCTGAAATGTATAAGGAAGGAAGAACTCCGTTGCACACTTTCAGAGCAGATATCGACTATTGTCATGCAGAAGCATTGACTAAGGTTGGTCTTCTCGGCATTAAAGTTTGGATTTGTAGAGGTGAAGTTTATGGTAAGAAGGAGTTGGCTCCGAACTTTACGCAAAGCAAGGAAAGTGGTCGTGGAAGCAATAGCGGAAACAATGGCGGAAAGAACTTCAAAAGAAAGAAAAATAATCGCTAACGAATTTGATTTTTAGGAATTATGTTACAACCGAAAAAAACAAAATTCAGAAGACAACAAAAAGGCCGTCAAAAGGGTAATGCCCAAAGAGGAAACCAGTTGGCTTTCGGATCTTTTGGTATTAAGGCCTTGGAAACGAAATGGATTACAGGCCGTCAGATTGAAGCTGCGCGTATTGCAGTGACAAGATATATGCAACGTCAAGGACAGATTTGGATTCGTATTTTCCCCGACAAACCTATCACCAGAAAGCCTGCTGATGTGCGTATGGGTAAGGGTAAGGGTGCGCCGGAAGGATTCGTAGCGCCTGTTACACCGGGTAGAATTATTATCGAAGCCGAAGGAGTATCTTATGAAATCGCTAAAGAAGCTTTGCGCTTGGCTGCACAGAAGCTTCCTATCACAACTAAGTTTGTGGTTAGACGTGATTATGATATTCAAAATCAAAATGCGTAAGAAGTATGAAAACAGCAGAAATTAAAGAGATGCCTACCAGTGACTTGGTAGAAAGAGTTGAAGCAGAAGTAGCTAATTACAACCAAGTGATTTTAAATCATTCTATTTCTCCTTTGGATAATCCTGCTCAGATCAAACAATTACGCAGGACTATTGCGCGTATGAAGACTGAATTACGCCAAAGAGAACTTAACAATAAATGATGAGCTTGATGGAAGCAAGAAATTTAAGAAAAGAAAGAACTGGGGTTGTGCTGAGCAACAAGATGGATAAGACCATTACAGTAGCAGCTAAGTTTAAGGAGAAACACCCCATATATGGTAAGTTCGTTAGCAAGACGAAGAAGTACCATGCTCATGATGAAAAGAATGAGTGCAATATCGGCGATACTGTACACATCATGGAAACTCGTCCTTTGAGCAAGACTAAGAGATGGAGATTGGTAGAAATAATTGAAAGAGCTAAGTAATTATGATACAAGTAGAATCCAGACTTACAGTATGTGATAATAGTGGGGCAAAAGAGGCTCTCTGTATCCGCGTTTTGGGTGGTACAGGTCGTCGCTATGCTTCAGTAGGGGACGTGATTGTCGTTTCTGTTAAGAGCGTTATCCCTTCAAGTGATATTAAAAAAGGTGCAGTGTCTAAAGCTTTGATCGTACGTACTAAGAAAGAAATCCGTCGTGCTGATGGCTCTTACATACGTTTTGATGATAATGCTTGCGTGTTGTTGAACAATGCAGGTGAAATTAGAGGTAGTC
This sequence comes from Bacteroides sp. RTP31139st1_H2_RTP31139_211217, assembly GCF_040227615.1. Taxonomy (NCBI): domain Bacteria; kingdom Pseudomonadati; phylum Bacteroidota; class Bacteroidia; order Bacteroidales; family Bacteroidaceae; genus Bacteroides; species Bacteroides sp. RTP31139st1_H2_RTP31139_211217. The sequence continues at coordinate 4,797 of NZ_JBCNZM010000225.1, forward strand.
GTATTTTCGGTCCGGTAGCTCGTGAACTTCGTGCTACTAACATGAAAGTTGTGTCACTCGCTCCTGAAGTACTTTAATATTGTAAAAGATTTGAGTAATGAGTAAATTACATATTAAAAAAGGCGATACAGTTTATGTAAACTCCGGTGAAGACAAGGGTAAGACTGGTCGTGTATTGAAGGTTCTTGTTGATAAAAACCGCGCAATCGTTGAAGGTATCAACATGGTGTCTAAGAGCACAAAACCGAATGCTAAGAACCCGCAAGGTGGTATTGTGAAGCAAGAAGCTTCTATCCACTTGTCAAACTTGAACCCCGTTGATCCAAAGACTGGCAAAGCAACGCGTGTTGGTAGAAAAGTAAGTGCTGAAGGCACTTTAGTGCGTTATTCTAAAAAATCAGGAGAGGAGATTAAGTAATGAGTAATACTGCTAGCCTTAAGAAAGAATATGCAGAGCGTATTGCGCCTGCATTGAAATCACAGTTCCAGTATTCTTCTTCTATGCAGATACCCGTACTTAAGAAGATTGTTATCAATCAGGGTCTGGGTATGGCTGTTGCCGACAAGAAGATTATTGAAGTGGCAATTAATGAAATGACTACTATCACTGGCCAGAAAGCCGTGGCAACCATTTCTCGTAAGGATATTGCAAACTTTAAGTTGCGTAAGAAAATGCCGATTGGCGTTATGGTAACTCTGCGTCGTGAGAGAATGTACGAATTCCTTGAAAAGTTGGTTCGTGTAGCTCTGCCTCGTATCCGCGACTTCAAGGGTATTGAAAGTAAGTTCGATGGTAAGGGTAACTATACCCTTGGTATTCAGGAACAAATCATTTTCCCTGAAATTAATATCGATAGTATTACTAGAATTCTCGGAATGAATATTACCTTTGTAACCTCTGCGCAAACAGATGAAGAAGGGTATGCCTTGTTGAAAGAATTCGGTTTACCGTTTAAAAACGCTAAAAAAGATTGATAATATGGCAAAGGAATCAATGAAAGCACGCGAAGTAAAGCGTGCTAAATTAGTAGCCAGATATGCCGAGAAAAGAGCTGCGTTGAAGCAAATCGTTAGAACCGGTGATCCTGTTGAAGCTTTTGAAGCTGCACAGAAATTGCAGGATTTGCCTAAAAATTCTAACCCGATTCGCATGCACAACCGTTGCAAGCTGACAGGTCGTCCCAAAGGATATATCCGTCAGTTTGGCATCTCCAGAATCCAGTTCCGTGAGATGGCTTCTAACGGTCTTATTCCCGGTGTAAAGAAAGCAAGCTGGTAATTATTGTTTTTAAATATTGTCAGGGTAGGCC
>NZ_JBCNZM010000226.1:0-4557 GCF_040227615.1 Bacteroides sp. RTP31139st1_H2_RTP31139_211217
GCAGTTGCGCTGTGCTGATATCTACAGACCTTGCCGCCCGCGGATTGGATATTCCGGGTATTGAGAATGTGGTGCATTACCATCCTCCCGTAAACGAGGAAGCCTATACACACCGTAATGGACGTACCGCCCGTTGGGAGGCATCGGGAAATGCATATCTTGTTCTGCATGCCGAGGAGCGGGTACCCGAGTATATTTCTGAAGACATCGCAATGTACGAGTTTCCGGAGACGCTTCCCAAACCGGCCAAGCCCCGATGGGCTACCTTATATGTAGGTAAAGGGAAAAAGGATAAGTTGAACAAGATAGATATTGTCGGCTTCTTGTATAAGAAAGGAGGAATGGCGCGTGAAGATGTCGGGCAGGTGGACGTAAAGGAACACTATGCCTTTGTAGCCGTGCGCCGCAGTAAAATGAAACAATTGCTGACGCTGGTACGCGGTGAAAAAATCAAGGGAATGAAAACTGTTATCGAGGAAGCAAAGTGATTTATCTTATAAATATTCATTTTATTTGCGCTTATTCTTTTGAATATGAAGTAATGAAACCGCCTTGCTTTTAGTTTCTCTAAAAGTATTATCCTTGATAAGTAAAGATAACAAAATGGTGCATATATCTTGTATAAACCATTAAAAAGTAAGCTAAATGCGGCTTAAAAATAGAATTTCATCAGGAAAGGTTTGTTTTGAAGAAATATTTCCGTAATTTCGCAAAGTCGAAAGACATTAATGAACGAAATTGTATAACCAAAACAAACTTCAAATGAAAAAGCATAATTTCAATGCAGGACCTTCTATCCTTCCTCGTGAGGTGATTGAGAATACGGCACAAGCTATTCTTGATTTCAATGGCTCAGGCCTCTCACTGATGGAAATCAGCCACCGTGCCAAAGACTTCCAACCCGTTGTGGACGAAGCTGTGGCATTATTCAAAGAATTGCTCAATATCCCCGAAGGATATTCGGTACTGTTCTTGGGCGGTGGTGCCAGTTTGGAATTCTGCATGGTACCCTTCAACTTCCTTGAAAAGAAAGCTGCTTACCTGAATACGGGTGTATGGGCCAAGAAAGCCATGAAAGAAGCTAAGGCATTCGGTGAAGTAGTTGAAGTCGCTTCTTCCGCTGAATCTACTTATACTTATATTCCGAAGGACTATACAGTGCCTGCTGATGCAGACTATTTCCACATCACTACCAACAATACAATCTACGGTACGGAACTGAAAGAGGATTTGGACGTAAACGTTCCGATGGTGGCCGATATGTCTTCTGATATTTTCTCCCGTCCCATCGACGTATCCAAATATATCTGTATCTATGGTGGTGCGCAGAAGAATCTGGCTCCTTCCGGTGTTACATTCGTCATCGTGAAGAATGACGCGCTGGGTAAGGTATCCCGCTATATCCCGACCATGCTGAACTATCAGACGCATGTGGATAGCGGCTCTATGTTCAATACTCCTCCCGTTGTCCCCATCTATGCAGCCCTGCAGACATTGCGCTGGATTAAGGCAGAGGGTGGCGTGAAGGAAATGGAACGCCGTGCCATCGAAAAGGCCGATATGCTGTATGCTGAAATTGACCGTAACAAAATGTTTGTGGGTACAGCTGCCAAAGAAGACCGTTCACGCATGAACATCTGCTTTGTGATGGCTCCCGAATACAAGGAATTGGAAGCTGACTTCTTGAAGTTCGCTACCGAAAGAGGTATGGTAGGTATCAAGGGACACCGTTCTGTAGGTGGATTCCGTGCATCCTGCTATAATGCCATGCCAAAGGAAAGCGTGCAGGCTTTGATTGACTGCATGCAGGAATTTGAGAAACTTCATTAATAATATTGTTTTTCACCACAGATTACGTAGATTTGCACAGATTGTTTTTATGATTAAACTCTGTGATAATCTGTGTCATCTGTGGTGAGTCTTTTTAATATCATGAAATTATGAAAGTATTAGTTGCAACAGACAAACCGTTTGCCAAAGTGGCAGTAGACGGTATCCGTAAAGAAATAGAAGCAGCAGGTTACGAACTCGTGCTGCTGGAGAAATATGGTGAAAAAGCCAAGCTGCTGGAGGCTGTGAAAGATGCAAACGCTATCATTATCCGCAGTGACATCATTGATGCTGAAGTGCTGGATGCCGCCAAGGAACTGAAGATTGTGGTGCGTGCCGGTGCCGGTTATGACAATGTGGACCTGGAAGCAGCTACTGCCCACAATGTATGTGTAATGAATACTCCGGGACAGAACTCCAATGCTGTGGCCGAGTTGGCTTTCGGCTTGATGGTGATGGCTGTCCGTAATATGTATAACGGTACTTCCGGTACTGAACTGATGGGCAAGAAACTGGGTATCCACGCTTATGGTAACGTGGGGCGCAACGTAGCCCGTATTGCCAAAGGCTTCGGTATGGAGATTTATGCGTTCGACGCTTTCTGCCCGAAAGAAGTAATCGAGAAGGATGGAGTGAAGGCTGTGGGTTCTGCTGAAGAGCTTTACTCTACTTGCGATGTCGTTTCCCTGCATATTCCTGCAACTGCCGAAACGAAGAATTCCATCAATTATGCATTGGTGAACAAGATGCCGAAAGGTGGACTGCTGGTGAACACAGCCCGTAAGGAAGTCATCAATGAAGCCGAGCTTATCCAGCTGATGGAAGAGCGTACCGACTTGAAATACATGACCGACATTATGCCTGCTGCCAATGAAACATTTGCAGCCAAGTTTGCCGGACGTTATTTCTCTACACCGAAAAAGATGGGTGCCCAGACTGCCGAAGCCAATATCAACGCAGGTATTGCCGCTGCCAAGCAGATTGTAGGCTTCCTGAAAGACGGTTGCGAGAAGTTCCGCGTAAACAGGAAATGAGATGAATAGTAAGACTACCTATAAATGTTCAGTTCTTTATTTAGCAATAGGTGCTGGTATATTTTCATTAAGTAGTATATTCAGAAATGAATTGTCAGATTTCGCCCTCGGTTTTTGCGAGGGCGTATCTATTGTACTGATATTAGGTAGTGCAATTTATCTGGTAAGATATTTCGTGAAAAAGAAACCTCAATAATCCATATAAAACACTCTCTTATGGCTATAATTAAACCCTTTAAAGGGATTCGTCCCCCTCAGGATTTGGTGGAACAAGTAGCGTCCCGTCCTTACGACGTATTGAATTCTGCAGAAGCACGTGCAGAAGCGGAAGGTAATGAAAAATCCCTATATCATATTATCAAGCCGGAAATAGATTTTCCCGTCGGTACGGATGAGCATGACGAACGTGTTTATCAGAAAGCTGCAGAGAACTTCCGTATGTTCCAGGAGAAAGGCTGGCTGGTGCAGGACGATAAAGAAAACTATTACGTCTATGCCCAGACCATGAACGGCAAGACACAGTACGGTCTTGTTGTCGGTGCCTATGTTCCCGATTATATGAACGGCGTTATCAAGAAGCACGAGTTGACTCGTCGTGATAAAGAGGAGGACCGTATGAAGCATGTCCGCGTGAACAATGCCAACATTGAGCCCGTATTCTTTGCCTATCCCGATAACGCTGCACTGGATGCCGTCATTTCCCGTTATACAGCGGGGAAACCGGTATACGACTTTATCGCTCCGGGTGACGGTTTCGGCCATACCTTCTGGATTATAGACAAGCAGGAGGACATTGATGCCATTACCCAAGAGTTTGCCCAAATGCCCGCTCTCTACATTGCCGATGGGCATCATCGCAGTGCCGCTGCCGCTTTGGTGGGTGCGGAGAAAGCCAAGCAAAATCCCAATCACCGTGGTGACGAAGAGTACAACTACTTCATGGCTGTGTGCTTCCCTGCCAACCAGTTGACTATTATTGACTATAACCGGGTGGTGAAGGACTTGAACGGCATGACTCCCGAAGAGTTTCTGGCTGCTGTGGGCAAGAATTTCATTGTGGAGGAGAAAGGTGAGGACATCTATAAGCCGTCCGAACTGCATAACTTCTCCCTCTATTTGAACGGAAAGTGGTACAGCCTTACTGCCAAACCGGGTACTTATAATGATAACGACCCCATTGGAGTACTGGATGTAACCATCTCCTCCAATCTGATACTGGATGAAGTGCTCGGCATCAAAGACCTCCGTTCCGACAAGCGTATTGACTTTGTAGGCGGCATCCGTGGTCTGGGAGAGTTGAAGAAGCGGGTGGACAGTGGTGAGATGAAAGTGGCATTGGCCCTCTATCCCGTTTCCATGAAGCAGCTGATGGACATCGCCGATACGGGCAACATCATGCCTCCCAAGACAACTTGGTTTGAGCCGAAGTTGCGTTCGGGACTGGTGATTCATAAACTGGACTAAATGAATTGATATAAACTGAAACGGGGATGTCTTCCACTAAAAGACATCCCCGTTTTTCGTTCAGAACTCTGGAAGCTTAGGAGTGTGATGTTTGAAATACAGTTTTCTCATCCACCGGTCAAACAGGATGAAAAGCGGAATGGTCAGAATCAGTAGGAGATAAAAGCAAGGAATCTGGATACTTTCTGACTGTGGGAGGGTGGTGGGCGTAAAGGCTTCCCGGATGCTG
>NZ_JBCNZM010000226.1:4567-6047 GCF_040227615.1 Bacteroides sp. RTP31139st1_H2_RTP31139_211217
ATCCTGTCCCACTGACACCTATCAAGAAGATAGCAGCGGCAATAGTTGCAAGCAGAATTCTTCTTTCTGATTTCTTCTCGCGCAGACGTATGGCTTCTTCTACCTTCTGCATGGTGCGGTAGGTAAAATTGGACGGCAGGCGGAAAGTAGTCTGTTCTCTTACCGCCTTTTTCAATCCTCTATCTTTTAGTTCTTCGTTCATACTTTTTCTTGTTTCATCAACACATAAATCTTTTTACGTATACGGTGTAGCTTCACTTTTGCGTTGCTTTCCGTCAGTCCCAGGATGAGAGCGACCTCATTCAATGTTTTTTCTTCATAATAGAACAGGCTTATCAGTGCCTGTTCCTCGGAATCGAGTTGCTCCATGGCTCTGTTCAATTTGGCAATTTGCTCTTCCCCTTCATCATTTAAGGCTTCATCTACTTGTGTATCGGATATGTTGGCAAGCAGTGTATCATCCATGACAAAGGTATCAAATTTCTTTTTCCGTGCACTCGAGATGGCCGTATTATATGCAATCGAATAAATCCACGTCGAAAAAGAACTGGTGCCCTTGAAAGACGAGAGGTGCTGGAAGGCTTTCAGAAAGACATCCTGGGTCAGTTCTTCGGCATCTTCCTGGTTGGAGACGATGCGGGCCACCAGGATGAATACCTGCTGGCCGTATGTGTTGAGAAAATGCTCGTAAAGAGCAGTCTCTCCCCTCAAGATGCGCTGGATGATATGTCTCTCGTCGTCTTTCATTTTGTCTGTTAGACGCAGATTTGTTTGTTTGGTTACAGATTTTCGGAAGAAAAAATATTTTTCCGGAAAAGTGTAACCTCATGTAAACTGCCGCGTCTAAAGGGTACAAAGAAACGAAATTACTAATTTAAATTGAAACGAATATGATGGATTTTATTATGGTGCCTGCGGTGATGACAATCATTACTTTAGGAGTTTACAAATTGTTTGAGCTGTTTGTTTGTAAGAAGGAAAGAATCATGCTGATTGAGAAGATGGACGAGCGGGGACTACTCCCTCAGATGGATACGCCTAAATTACGTGGAAGTAGCTTTTCGTTCTCTGCCCTGAAAATAGGATGTCTGTTGGCTGGTATGGGACTTGGGTTATTGCTGGGTTATCTTATCTGCTATGCGACGATTCCCAATTACTTTACTGCGGACAGAGACTGGATGTATAGGGAGACTGTTTCCCTTATTTATGGGGCTTGTGTGCTGGGTGTTGGTGGAATCGGACTGATAGTGGCTTTTATTACAGAACTAAAACTGAACAAGAAGTAAGGTTATTATGTAGAAAATGCCGACCTTTGCTGAAAAATTAAGAGTATGCAATGAAGGTATTGATTCTTAACGGTAGTCCTCGTCGTCATGGCAACATGTCGAAAATGTTGGAGCTGATGAAGCAGGAACTTGAAGGCTGCGGAGTTGGAACAGTTTATATAGACGTTCCACAGTTGCAGGTACATCCCTGCATC
>NZ_JBCNZM010000227.1:0-232 GCF_040227615.1 Bacteroides sp. RTP31139st1_H2_RTP31139_211217
GTCATATTGTGACGTAGGGTAATTTTCAGTAGCTGATGAACTGGCTGCCCAGTTGAATCCTTCATTTCCACTGGCCCATGTCAGTTCCAATCCGTCTTGTTCTTCATAGAACTCCTGATATTTGTATTTGGGGTTAATTCCATTGATAAGTCGTATGTCTTCAAAATGGAATTCATTTGGGATGTCTGATACCGATTGTTCGCGTACACCGATGGAATATACTCGCTGCCAA
>NZ_JBCNZM010000227.1:263-6039 GCF_040227615.1 Bacteroides sp. RTP31139st1_H2_RTP31139_211217
GCCTTGTTCTCAGAAGTTACGGTATACTTTACCCTTTTTCCGTCAGAGAAATCGTGTTCACTACCACTTTCCGGACTAATGGTAGCGCCCGGCGTCAACTCAAACAGGGGGGATAGTTTGTTTAAAGGAGTGCCCTCTTTTACTTTTACTAATATGGGGTAGGCCTGCAGATTATCATTGTAAGACGGATTTAAATTGAAACGAGCGCTTGCCAGTACATCTTCTTCAAAAGAGATGCCTGTTATATCAGCTTCAGCATTGGGTGCTTCATCTTTTATGCACGATGCCATCAATATTCCGAAAAGTGAATAGAGTATGAATAATTTGTTTAGTCTCATGCTTTTTAATTTAATTCTATTAATTTTTCAAGCAACAAAACTACTTCTTTTTTCTCTAATAGCAGGTTTTTATGAGCTTATTTAACAAAAAAACGGCAATAGGTGCTTTACTATTGCCGTTTTATATATAGAAAATGTTCTATTTTTAATTATCTGAGCCGATATGTACGATTTTTCTTTTGGCTCTTACTGGCTTTTCCTTTACAACTTCCACTTTCTGTTCGGGAGTTATACCTGCTAATTCCGGGTCAATCATGATACGGCCACAATATTCGCAAACGATAATTTTCTTGCGTGAGCGGATGTCCAATTGTCTCTGGGGCGGAATCTTGTTGAAGCAACCACCGCAAGCATCACGCTGTACGTATACAATACCCAGTCCATTGCGTGAATTCTTACGGATACGTTTGAAGGACTGAAGCAGACGGGGTTCAATCTTTGTTTCCAGTTCTTTGGCTTTGTCTCTCAGCTTCTCTTCCTCTTGCTTGGTCTCGGAGATGATTTCGTCCAGTTCGCTCTTCTTTACGTCGAGGTCTTTTTGTCTTTCTTCCAGAGCAGCAGTGCTTTCTGCTACTTCTTGAGATTTTTCTTCCTCTTGTGCGGCAAATTCCTTGATACGCTTTTCGCAGAGTTCGATTTCCAATGTCTGGAATTCGATTTCCTTGCTTAAGAAGTCATATTCGCGGTTGTTGCGTACGTTGTCCTGCTGGTCTTTATATTTAGCTACAGAAGCCTTTGCGGTTTCAATTTCAACTTTCTTTCCTGCAATGGAGGATTTCAACTCGGCAACTTCTGCCTTGATTCTGTCTATACGGGTACTCAGACCGGCTATTTCGTCTTCCAAGTCCTGTACTTCCAGTGGAAGTTCACCTCTCAACGTCTTGATTTCATCGATTTTGGACAGCATTGTCTGCAATTGGAACAAAGCTTTCAACTTCTGTTCTACGGTTAATTCCTGAGGATCTTTTTTTGCTTCTTTAGCCATTTTACTTACATGTATTTTATGGGGTTTGTATTCACTTTGGTCATTTGGACCTCAAAATGAGGAAACAAATCCCGGATTATTGTATAAAATATTTCTTTCGTATATTGCTCACTTTCATAATGCCCTATTTCAGCCAATAATATATCGGTATCATGTCCGAAATAGTCATGGTATTTTATCTCGCCGGTGATAAAGACATCTGCACGGTTGCGGATGGCAAGCGGCATTAGGAAAGCGCCGGCGCCGCCACATAATGCAACAGTCTGTATTTCCCGCCCGAGGAGTTTGTTATGTCTGAGACACCCTACTTCGAAGGTTTTCTTTATCCGTTTCAGGAATTCAAGTTCTGTCTCCGGTACTTCCAATTCGCCAATGACACCGGCTCCGGCTTGTGGCCATGAGTTTTGCAAGGGATAAATATCATAGACCGGTTCTTCATATGGATGTGCCGCAAGCAGTGCCTTGACAGTTGCCGCTTTTTTGTAGGCGGGTATGATTGTCTCAATACGTACTTCACGTTCGGTATGCAGCTCCCCTATCGCTCCACAGTATGGGGTGGCACCTTCCCGGGCTCGGAATGTCCCCTCGCCTTCCATGTTATAACTGCACAAATCATAGTTGCCGATATTGCCGCATCCAGCGTCGAACAAGGCTTTCCTCACGTCTTCCGCTTGGGCGGTCGGTACAAATGTGGTCAGCTTTACCAGCGCATTTTCCTTGGCTTCCAGGATACGGACATTCTTCAAACCGATTTTCTCGGCAATCTTGAAGTTCACTCCTCCCGGTGCATTATCCAGGTTAGTGTGCGCAGCATAAACAACGATGTCATTCTTGATGGCTTTCAAGATACAACGTTCCACATAATCCCTGCCCGTGATGGATTTATACCCTTTGAAAATGAGAGGGTGATGTGATATAACCACATTATATCCCAATGCAATGGCTTCATCCAGTACAGCTTCAGTAACGTCAAGACACAACAAAGCCCCTGTTGCTTCCGCATCTGTCAATCCGATTTGCAGGCCGGCATTATCAAATCCGTCTTGCAATGGCAGAGGCGCGAACCGTTCAAGGGCGCTTACTAATTCCTTAATTTTCATTGTGAACAGAAAATTTGGTTGCAAATATAGTAAAAAGCAATGGATTGAGAATGTTTTTTATTCTTTTTATAAAATATCAGTAACAAATTTGAGTAATAGACGGTTTTCTTCCAACAAAAACTCTTATCGAAAAATGTTTTATCACGAAAAAGACTATCTTTGCGAGCGATTATTATAAAACTAAATCTATGAAAACTAAAAAACTATTCGGAATTTTATCGCTCTTGATTATAATTGGTGTGACCTCTTGTAACAGTGATACTCCACAAGACAATGTAGAAAACATTAAAATGAAGGTCTCTTCCGAGATTGGCACTTACCAGCCTTGGGGAAGTGATCATTTCATTGATTGTATGTTGGTAAAGGAGGAAGGTAAAAATGAATATGAAGCGTTGGACTTTTTAGGAATTGCCGGGTTTGATTATAGCAAGGGGTATGAATACACCTTATTGGTGAAAAAAACAACTTTGCTCAACCCTCCCGCCGATGCCAGTAATATTGCATACGAACTGGTCGAGGTGTTATCAAAAGTCGGAGTAGAATATGAATATACAATAGAGGTTGATGGACCCAATCCTTTTATTCTTTCTCCTGATGGAGGAAAATATGAGATTCCTTTTGCATGCAAAAGAAAAAAATATGTAGCAGGCGAGTTTACTGAAGAAGAATATGCTCCTTTAAAAGGATTGAGATATAATATGGGGACCAATTATGGAACCTATACAAGCATTATAAAAGATGGTGATACAGTTGGATTATATAAGTTTGTAATCGAGGGTATTGAGCCTTATAATATGGAAGGAACTCCCTGGTGGTATTATGGTATTTATCCTGCTGATGCAGATTTTTTCTCTGAAACAGAGCCGGAACCTATCTACAAACAATTGTTTGAACAACCGCAAACGGAAGGTGAAGAACATTTTATATATCCGATAATATATGCTTCATCGGGTACGTTTGATTAGTTGGACACATTAATCTCCTTTATTATGAAAACATTACTTGTTTTGTTTCTTTTCCTTTTATCGTTATTGTCTTGTCAGGATACGAACTGTTCCGGTAAAGATGTATCTGAGGATATGGAGGAGCCGGTAGATACTACTCCCAAGGCTACGGCTATCTTTTGGGTAGACAAGGATAAAGATTATCAGGCTAAGAAAAAAGACGGTCCTCTTTCTCTACGCACCGTCAAGGCAAGGGTAGAGATTGATTCGCTGGGAAAAGTTAATCTGCTGGCATATACCAAGCCGCAAAGTCAACGCATCAAAAGTTACCTGCAGTATAGGCTTGAAGAATTCCGTGTAAAGAAAGTGATGTTGGACAGCGGCTTTGTGAAACCGGGCGTACAATATGTGCAGCTACGCTATCTCCCCGGAAAACTGGATGCCCACCACCGTTGAAGTTATTTATGCTCCTTTTTTCCCTTCTTCTCTACCATCACCGGCAGTAGCTTGCCGTAGGCATCGAACGACTTGCGGGAAGCCAGAGAGATTGTAATCATCAGTGACAGCATGGAGGCGGTAAAGGTGATGACCATAATCATCATCTGATATTTGATGGCCACATTCGGGCTGCTGCCACCCAATATCTGGCCAATCATGGTTCCCGGAAAAGCAACCAGCCCCATCACGGATATATTGGCAATCAGCGGACTGAAGGATTTGATGATGGCTTGGCGGATGAAAGGTGCCTGTGCTTCCGCTTTTGTAGCACCATTGCCGAGAAGATACCGGTAAAGCTGTTGTTCCCGTTTCAGTCCACTATAATAGGTGTTGAGGGCTATGACGTTACTGGATAGCATGTTGCCCATCAGTATGCCGAAAATAGGGATGAAATACCGGGCGCTGAATACGTTTTCCACTCTCAGTACTATTCCGATAAAGTACAAGCCTACACATACTACACTGCATAAGAAACCTGCGGATATGGGCAGGAGCAGAATCTTCCTCTTCAATTGTGTTCGTGCCAATGCCGTCTGCGATGCTACAAATATCATGACAATTACCCATAGAAAGTTTATCCACGGGTTATCCCATAAAAAGAGGTAGTTCAAGTATATGCCGATGAAGAACAACTGGACAATCATGCGTGCCGTACCTATCACAGTAGCGCGCAACAGTCCGGTCTTGAACTTCCAGATGTAAAACAGCGGTATTAATAATAGCAATAATCCGATGCCCAGGCTGAGGTATGATATATCTATGGTTCCCAATAGTGTGTATGTTATTTCATGATTATATGTCGGTCACATCCGTTGGCGAATCTTTTGTCATGGGATACGGTCAGTATGGCACTTCCATTTTCTGTCTGCCTGCGGAAGAAAGAGAGTACTTTTTCCGCGGAACCGGAGTCGAGAGCGGAAGTCGGTTCATCGACAATGGTCAGTGGTTTGCCAATCATTGAGGCTACGGCTATCATCATCCGTTGGCGTTGGCCTCCGGATATTTCGTTCACCCGTTTGTAATATAACTCTTGTTCCAGACCCAAATCCTCGAAACATGCAAATAAACGGGTTTCAGAAAAGGGTGTACCCCGGTTTGCCTTTAAACCGAAGGGCAATTGTACCATGTCCTTTACCCATTCCAGCGGCAATGCCAGTTCTTGTGGAATCCATGCAGTCTGCTTACGGACAACGTCGACGTTTCCTTTATCCAGCAGAATGCCGTTCAAGACGATGCGTCCTTCTTTTAACGGAGTAAATCCAAGTATGGCATTCAGCAGTGACGACTTTCCGCATCCCGAAGGGCCGGAGATACTGGCTATCTCTCCCCTTTCCAATTGCAGGTTGAAACCCGAGAAAAGTATATCGTTGCCGTAGGCGATACTGGCATTTTCTATTTGCAGCATGGTGTTCCTTTAATCTTTCTGTATCGCAAAGATAGTGCAAAAAAATATTTGTGCTATCTTTGACGCACTAATTAATTCAGGAAAGAAAGACTATGATACAGAATGAACGGGATTGCCGCCACGAACATGTGCTTGACGTGGCAAGGCAAATGCTGACTGCTGCGCGCACGGCACCGAAAGGAAAAGGTATTGATGTGATTGAAGCTGCGCTGGTTACGGGTGAAGACATTAAGAAGCTGTCTGAAAAGATGGTCGCTATGGTTGAAGAGCACGGTATGAAGTTCTTTCTCCGTGATGCGGACAACATTTTGCAGGCTGAATGTGTAATTATAATAGGTACGCGCGAGCAGACGCAAGGTTTGAATTGCGGACACTGCGGTTTTCCCACTTGTGCCGGTCGTCCGGAGGGAGTACCTTGTGCTTTGAATACGGTGGATGTAGGGATAGCTGTAGGTTCGGCTTGTGCCATGGCTGCCGATTTGAGGGTGGATACCCGTGTCATGTTT
>NZ_JBCNZM010000228.1:0-4489 GCF_040227615.1 Bacteroides sp. RTP31139st1_H2_RTP31139_211217
GCTGGCCAAACAACTGGCTGATGCCGGGTACCATGTAGAATATTTGGCAGGACAACCCTACTGGGTGATGTACGAGAGAGCATAAATTCGTGCGGCTGCACCTCATTTTGTACGAACTTGTACAAATCGGTGCAGCCGCATTTATTTGATAAATAAAACATTATGAATCATCCGCACGATTGTACGGCTTTTGGCCCCTATTATAGGGTGAAGCTATTGAAACATTGCATGCCTTCCCGCTTGCTCTCATCCATGACGTGCGCATAAATCATCGTTTCCCGGATATTGCTATGTCCAAGCAATTTTTGCAGGCTGGATAAGTCTTTTGTTTTCCGGAGATAAATAGTTGCAAACGTATGTCTTCCTGTCTTGGCCGATATTTTTTTGTTAATCCCCAGTTCCTTGGCAATGGCCTTCAACTGTCGGTTAACGACCTGGTCACATTGAACGTTCCTGAACAGACGTCCTTCTTCCCTACCCTCTGCCCATTCTTCCAGAAGTTTTTCCGCAGGTACCGGCATCGGAATCTTTATCGGTTCCGGTTTACAGTTCCGGTTCTTCACACGGTAGTAAGTCAGCACATCATTGTTTACCTGCTCGATACAGAACATACGTGCATCCGTAATGTGCATGCTCGTGAAACACATGAAAAGGAAGAAGGCCAAGGTCAGCTGAAGCTTTTCCGGCAATGTTCTTTGATAGTATAATTGCACAAACTGCATCAGCTCCTCCTCTGTCAGATAGTCCACATCGCTTTTTATTCTTTTGATATGGAATTCCTGGAAAGGATTTTCTTCTATATAGCCCTTTCTGTAGGCTGCGGTGACATATATCTTGATGGTGGACATATTACGTTGTGCGGTTATCTCCGTATTTCCAAGCTCCTTTTTCATGTAAATCAGGTAGTCAGTCAGATAATCCGGAGTAAGGTCCTGGAACTGTAACAGTTCATTATATGCCTTGAACTTTTTCATACAGCTCAGATGATGCTTGAACGTTCCCATCTCTATTCGCCGGCTGTAGGTTTTCATATGCTCCTTCACGAAGTCATGGAAAGTCTTATAATCACTTGGATTGTTATACTCCCGCATGAAAATATCTTTTGTCAAAGCCTGGTTCCTCAGCCGGAACTTCACCAATATATCGTTGACACGTGCTTTCAGGTTACTCACAATAAGATTTATATCCTTTGCTTCCTTACTGTTTCCTTTGAGAAGTCCGCTTTTCTCGTCAAATTTAGCAGCAGGCACAGACACTTTGCAAGGAAGCATTAACTTTTCCTTACCGAGATAAAAGGTTATATATAGCGGAGCATTGCCCTCTTTGGTCAATCTCTGCTTGTTCTGGATGACTCTTACCGTACTCATTTTTGTTTTCTAAATTATTTCTACCCACCGGAAAAGTGGAACTACGGAAAGCTGTGTTTCTGCTATGTTACCTACTTTTTGCACAAATTCTGTCGAAATTGGCAAGGTAGTAAATCGTTGATACCCAGCTAAACGACGAAAGGCAAGCAGCCTTTTTATCGACTACTTGCCTTATCGTTGTGATTCCGTTGCGATTCGAACGCAAGACCCACGCCTTAGAAGGGCGTTGCTCTATCCAGCTGAGCTACGGAACCAGCCTTAATTGCGGTGCAAAGGTACGCTTTTTTACGAATATTGCAAATTTTTGTATCACCTTTTTTCGTTACCTATGTATAAAAGGCTCATTTGCTACATAAAAAGTAATGATTAGTTACCTTTACAAACAAGATACACGGTATTTATATACAGATGTATTAAAACATTTTGCAAATTATCAATGTTACTAATTATAAAAAGTAAAAATATGGAGGAATATTCAAGTAGGAAAAGTAGCATTGACCCGAAAATGAATGAAAGAGTAATAACAACTAAATTTTAAAGAGATGGAATGGGAAAATCAGTTGATACAGGAATTGCAATGGTCAAATAAAATCAGCAATAAGGCGAGTAAGGAATTGGTAGCCCAGGAGATTGCCGGACTGGCCAAAGACGGTGATGTCATAGGAGCAGGCTCCGGCTCTACCGTTTATCTCACTTTGTTTGCATTAGCTCAACGAGTTAAACAAGAATCTTTGCATATAGAAATCATTCCGGCATCTGCCGAAATTTCGATGACATGTATACAGCTTGGCCTGCCGCAAACTACTCTGTGGAATAAGCGTCCGGATTGGACATTCGACGGTGCAGACGAAGTGGATCCGCATAATAACCTCATCAAAGGACGTGGTGGAGCCATGTTTAAGGAGAAGCTCCTAATTAAAAGCAGTGGTAAGACTTACATCATTGTCGATGAGAGCAAGCTTGTCAGCAAACTGGGGAGCAAATACCCCATACCGGTAGAAGTATTTCCACATGCTCTCTCCCATGTGGAAAACGAGATACGCTTATTGGGAGCTTCAAAAATCAGCCTACGTCTTGCAGAAAGAAAAGACGGTCCGGTATTTACCGAAAACGGTAATTTCATTCTTGACATTCATCTCAGCAACATTGTTCCTGATTTGGAACAGAAACTGAAAGCCATTACCGGGGTTATCGAAAGCGGGCTGTTCATTGGTTATGACATTACAGTCCTAATGGCAAACCGCTGATGTACCAAAGTACAAATAAGGCAGTCCATGCCAATAGAATGACTAAAGAATATCTCCAAGTATACTTCAGTAGTGAACCATAAGTGGATTGCCTATCATATTGCTGCATATAGGTCAAGACAAGTGGCATGTAGAACATAAAAGGTGTTATGGCATTTGTTGCACTGTCACCTATACGGAACGCACATTGGGTCATATCCGGCGAAATGCCCATACTTGCCAATACCGGAACAAAAATGAAAGACATAAAAGCCCATTTTGCTGTGGCAGATACCATAAAGAGATTGACCAGCGCCGTAAAAAGAATGAAGAGAATCAATATCCATAAACTACTCAAAGAAGCGGAGGACAGCAGATTAGCGCCTAAAATGGCAATGCACTTGTCCAAGTGGGAATATTCAAAACAAGCAAACATCTGTGAGGCAAAGAAAGCTATCACAAAATAAACGCCCAGCAGTTTCATCGGCTGCGTAAGTCCTTCTATCACATCACCGTCCGTACGGTATCGGCCGGAGGCAAAACCATAGACCATCCCCATCAAACCTATTCCAAACGAAAGCAAAAACAGAATACCAACTATAAACGGAGAACGAATCAGCCCACCATTGACACTCCGCAATATCCCCCATGAAGAGAATGTAGCCCACAGAATAATGGCAATATACAGCAAGCCTGCAAATACAGCTCCCAACATAGCTCTCCGTTCCTTGCGTGACAATTGCTTGTAACCATTAAAATGAATATCCCCTGCGTACTCTCCCAAACGTGGCAACAAGCTCCTGCGGGTAATATGATAAATGATGAATGCAAGCAGGAACGTGGAAACAAAGAGAAAATAATAATTGCACAGCGGTCCAGTCTGCCCCGGAGCAATATTCATCCTATCAGCCGCTTCTTGCGTTACAGAGGCAATCATGGGGTCTAATGTACTCAAAAACACATTAGCGCTATAGCCACAAGAGACTGAAACATAAGCTGTAATTATACCTCCAATGGGGTGCAGACCGACAGACTGGAACAAAGTTGCAGCTATCGGCAACAGAATGATATATCCTGCATCTCCCACTATATTGGACAACAGTCCTAAGACAATGACCAGCAGAATAATGCGCCAAGGATCACGTGGACGTCGTACCCCCCTGCGAATACATGCATCGATGAAACCCGAATGCTGTGCCACCCCTATTCCGAACATAGCCACAATCACCAGCCCTAATGGAGCGAATCCCGTAAAATTGGTTATGACATGGCGCAGCAGCCAGCGTATGCCCTCCGGACTCAGCAGGCTCTGCACCCGTATTTCTTCTCCAGTCTGCGGTTGCAGCACGCTCAGGCCATAGACATCGAATATCCATGAAAGGAGGATGACTGCCAGCGTCAGCAGGAAGAACATCGTAGCGGGATGTGGCATTCGGAGTTTACTCATCGTCGGCTTCCAGATTGTCTATATTCAAGATTCGAAGTTCCAATGCACGCACCACCAGACGAGTGGCATTCACCCCCACCCGTTCACTAGGCGGGAAAAGACGGCCGACCAAGTCATTCTGCCGTTTCTCCAGCGACTTGACTCCAAAAGGCATTCCCCTAAGATTGGCAATCATTTCTTTGGTATAGCCCAGTGCCAAATGACGGAGGAAACGCTCGTCATACTCATCAATATCATAGCTTATGATTGCTTCCTGACGTTTTGCATCATTCAGGACAGATTTCTTGAAGCGTTCCACTATCTTCTCCAGTATCGGATAGTTAAAGACCAGCTTCTTGCCGTCCATCACTGCCTGCACATCGGTTTTGGTCAGCAACTCTCCGGTTTTCAGGATAATGCCGTCGGCACCGGCCTCAAGTACGTCCACCCATAACGTCTCATTCAATATT
>NZ_JBCNZM010000228.1:4499-5943 GCF_040227615.1 Bacteroides sp. RTP31139st1_H2_RTP31139_211217
CAATATTTCTCCCGTGAATATCAGCACATGTACTCCCGGATAACGCTTGAAGATATTCCGGCAGATGTCCACCCCGATTGTGGTCGAACCTCCCAGTCCCAAGTCCAGCAGAACAAGATCCGGCACGCCGGCTTCAATCAATGTCCAGAACTCCTGCTCAGTCATAGCAGTACCTATTACCTCCGCATTGGGAATTTCATGGCGGAAAATCTCTTCCGTCCCTTTCAGCTCCAACTTGACATCTTCAACGATGATTACTTTAAATTTTTTGTCTTCCATATTTCATTTTTTCGGTAGCGTAAAATATATTGTAAAACCTCCTTCCTTTCCCGGTTCGGCATTGATACGGCATCCCCGGCGTCCGGCAAACTCGTCATGGTCGCGGATAATCTGCTTGCACACCAGATATTCCGTACCATACAGTTCTCCTTTCTCACCGGCCGTCATGCGGGACAAGTCGGGATAGAACAATTGGTTCAATTCTTCACGGGTCTTTTCCCTGCGCATATCTGTAAACAGAAAACGTATAAATTCCCCATCTTCCCGGGCCGACAGACAGACAGCTCCATCCAGAGTTACGGAGCAAGCCTCGTCTATCAGGTTTTCAAGCAGGAAACGCAACTGGTTCCAGTCACCGGTAATCCGTCCTTCCAACAGTTGTATCTTAAAATCAATATGCGCCTTGTTTCCCTTATACACTTTGCGGAAATATTTCCCGGCAGTAGCCATAAGTTCCGGCACAGATATTGTCGCACGCCTGAAAGTCACCTCTTCCAACTGGCGGGAAGCGCATGAACTGAGTGTCGTAAAGATACCTTTGTAATACTCTATCAATTCGCTGATGGCAACCACCGTTTCCCGCTCCTCCGCTTCTGTCTGTTTGCCGGACCGCAGTTTCCCTATCAGCTGCTTTATCTTGTTCGGATAATAAATCGTTTCATGCTTGATGGTCGAAAGACAATTATCCAGCACCATGTTCTGTACATGCAGCAAACTGTCTTCCCAGGAAGCTCGCCGGGCTTCATCTTGAGCCACTTCGATGTCCCGGTATTTCGTAGCCAACTTAACCACTGCATTGAAGATTACAATGGAGACATAACGGGCTATCAGTTCCAAAAGCAAATGGTCGGTCTCCTGCTCCGTACCTTCCCTGCGTTCCAGACACAGCACACCTATGCAACGACACATATTTCCCGCATCCACAACAAGCGGCAATGTTTGTATACCCTTTTCCGATATGTACTCTTGCTGCTCAAAGCAATTCTCCATATATTTCCTCCAGATAGGCAACTCGTCCACGGCGGTATCTTCCACTGGATTGGAAGTGTATTCCAGCTTATGTGTAGTCTCGTTGTATACAGCTATGCTTAACCGGTCGATACTCAAAAGTTCGTTCACTGCATCAAAAGCGGAACCTACAATCTGCCGCGGGATTTCCTTCAAT
>NZ_JBCNZM010000229.1:0-5805 GCF_040227615.1 Bacteroides sp. RTP31139st1_H2_RTP31139_211217
GTGAAATGAAAAAACTTTTTATTTTATATAAAATCATAAAGTTGAGAATAAATCTATCCATTTATCTGTTACACTCTCAAGGGAAAAAGATTTTGTCATTTTTTTTGCTTCCTTTGCCAACTTAATCCGTAAATCAACATCCATCATCAACATCTCAAGTTTTGATATGTACTCTTCCTGTTTATAAGGAGTTATAGAAAACCCATTAACATTATTAATAATAAAATCATTGATTGACGAAAAACTTGCATAAGCAATAGGTATTGCACCGAAATACATTCCTTCTAACAATGACATACTTAATCCTTCTGATTCTGAAACGAGACATACAATACTAGCTTTTATGAGGTAAGGTACAACATTTTTTCTCCTCCCTATAAATGAAATATTCTGCAAATGCAATTTCTCAGCAATGTCCATATTATATGTTAAATCATCCCCATCTCCTATCAATTCTAGCCGCCAATCAGCATGTTTATACCATATTTTATCCCATATATACAACAACCGACTAACATGTTTATGGGACTCAACAATTCTTCCAACATAGACAATTTTCTTTTCTTTGTTAGCAAGGAACTCATCATCTATATTTATATCTTCAAAATTTACACAGTTGGGTATAACATAAATGGGCTTCACTATTTTGGGACAAAGTGCCTTAAAATCATTAATATGCGATGCAGAGAGTAATACAAATGCAGAAGAAAATGCTTCTGCAGCTTTTAGTCTATTAATATAAATGCTCTTAATCCTTTGTTTATACAATGATAAAAAAGTACGTTTTATTAATGGTTTGAAACCTTTTTGGGATATCTGATATTTCAAATCCTTAATTTCACCCAAAGGATCACTGTGTATAACAGACAGTACCTTATATTTTTTCTTATGCCTTAATGCAACATACAAAAATGTTGTAACATCGCGATATACCCCCTGATTAATGATGATATCAACTTTATCATCTTCCAATATCGTATGGAAATATTGAATATTAATATCACTCATCAAAACAGAAGATGGTAATGATAAATGATGAAAACGAAACGAATTCAAATTATCACATTCATTTAATGTCTGAATACAAGATAATACAGTAACGTTTAATCCTCTATCTAACAAAGATTCCGCTATTATCTTTGTAATAGATTGCACACCACCACAGGATGGGAAACTTCTTAATACAAATAAAACATTCATAAAATTATCTCTTCATTACCAATGACAATATTTGCTTCAAGAATTTACGTTCCACAAATAAGAAAATCAATAAAACTGAAACAGTAGAAAATAATTTCAATAGAAAAAGTCCAAACCGTGATTCAACACCAAGCCCCTCCAAACAATAATTTAAGAGTAACATTATTATTATAGAAATTAAAATGAAACGAACATTGTAAACAGATTGCTTAAATGAAATTCCTATTTTTTTATCAAGTAGATAAAAAATACCGGGATAATGTATATATAAAGCTAAACTCCTAACAACAACATAATAAAATAAACCATATTTAACAGAAAGCAATAAAAACGGTATTGCCACCAAAATACTTACACTTGTATTAACCGCAATTTCTTTAAAATATCCCTTAGACCTAACCCCCTCGATAAAAGCAGAATAAAAAGACTCAAGTCCCATAATCAGAAACATAATACCTAAAATTGATGATATTTCACTCCATGTGTTAGAAAAGAAGCAATCTGATATATAACTATTAAATATATATACAAATAATCCAAGACTTGCTCCCAATAAAAATACAACCTTTTGACTAAATAAAAGTGCCTCTCTTAACAGCTTTCCACTATTCTGGTAACGTGAGAAAGCACTGAATAACACAGGTAATATAGGAGTAAATAACAATCCGATTGCAGTATTAAACAAGGTTTTGGAAGTAGTATATAAGCCTAAATCATTTACAGATAAAAACTTTGATATCAAAAAAGTATCAAAGCATACTGGTATCCAAACACATATTTGCTCTATCGTATTCCATATTGATTTACCTATAACACGATAAATCATATGCCAATTAATGTATAATATCGGTTTCCATTTACTTTTAACCCATAATACCACAGTATTTAATAAAGAACCTGCAATAGTACTTAAAACTATGGCCCAATAGCCACCACCTGAAAAAGCGATAGGCAATGCTATCAATAATGGAGAACATATTGTTATAAGTCTTATATAAAATAAAAATCTAAAATCTAAATTTCTTTTTCTAATGGCATTTTGAACAGAACACAATGAGTACAACAATATTTGTACAGACATGACTTTTATCACAGAGTCTGATTGAGGCTGAGAATAAAATGATGCGAGTTCTTTTGAAAAAAGAAAAACCACCAAAAATAATATAATGCCAACAAATATATTTAGATAAAAAGCAGCATCATATAATTTTTGGATATTACCCTCATCATCTTCTGCTTGAATAAGAACTTTACTTGTCCCCATATCACTCACAACATAAATGAGTCCTAAAATTGTTGTAGCAACTGAAACAACTCCAAAATCCGATGGTGACAGTATATGAGTAAGTATTAAGAAAACAGCAGGGCTAATTATTTTTGCAATAATTTCAGCCAATACTGACCACAATGTCGCATTTAAAGTATCTTTCAAAAGTGGCATTACTCACATTATTTCAACGTATACACAATTCTACTACACGCCAGCCCATCCCCGTAAGGATTCACCGCCTTACTCATTCTTTCATAACATGCTTCATCATCCAACAAAACAGCAACTTCACCTATAATCTTATCATAATTTGTTCCTACTAATTTCACAGTTCCAGCTTCCAGCGCCTCTGGACGCTCTGTCGTATCACGCATCACAAGTACTGGCTTCCCAAGTCCGGGAGCTTCTTCCTGAATACCACCGCTATCTGTCAAAACTATAGCGGATTTCTCCATCAGATAAACAAAAGAAAGATACTCTAAAGCCTCTATGAAGAACATATTCCCTAAATTGGATAAATCTTTACCAAATACCTCATGAATTGGTTTACGAACATTGGGATTTAAATGCATCGGATAGACAAAATCAACATTTGGATATTTCTTTGTAAGAGTCTGAATAGCCCGACACATAGAAACAAATCCGTCACCGAAATTTTCACGACGATGACCTGTTATCAAGACTAATTTTTTTCCATCTAACAAGCGGTTGATGTCATAACCGGCAGTTTTCAAAATGCCTTTCAGCTCTTCATCAAACCTCTTATCACTCTTTATCTTATCTACAACCATGTAAAGTGCATCTATTACTGTATTACCTGTCACTATTATAGCTGATTCCTTTACACCTTCATCCAACAGATTCTGACGACTCAAAGGAGTTGGAGAGAAATGATAACTGGCAATACGCCCTGTTATCACTCGATTCATCTCCTCCGGCCAAGGGCTATATATATTATGAGTCCGAAGTCCCGCCTCTACATGTCCCACTGGAATCTGCTGATAAAAAGCAGCCAATGCCGAAGCCGTAGAAGTGGTTGTATCACCATGAACCAAAACAACATCTGGCTGTACCTCTTTCAAAACATCACGCATACCTATCAAAACACGAGCTGTCACATCATACAAATCCTGTCCTGGTTTCATAATATTCAAATCATAATCAGGAATGATTTCAAATATATGCAATACCTGATCAAGCATTTCGCGATGCTGACCGGTAACACATACGATTGTCTTGAACTCCTCCGGATATTTTTGAAATTCTTTCACCAGAGGAGCCATCTTTATGGCTTCGGGACGAGTCCCGAAAACCAACATAATCTTCTTCATGCTATAAGGTATTTATTATTTCTTGTAAATTCCGCAAAAGTCAAGAATTACTTTCCGATCATTATATGGCAGAGATTTAAATACAGAATGAGCAACCAGAAAAACGACGATATCAGCCTTCTCATAGGCTTCTTTATAATCTGTAAGTTTAAATACGTTGTGTTCCTGCACATTAGGTTCCACTACTAAAATATCTGCATTATTACAGCTTTGCATCACTTTAGTAGTAATATACTTGGCAGGAGCTTCACGCAAATCATCAATATCGGGTTTAAAAGCCAGCCCCATCATAGCAATAGTAGGTTTACGATGATATTCCAATTCAAACTTCAACATAGCATTCCGCACTTTCTCTGCACACCAGAATGCTTTATAGTTATTGATTTCACGAGCGGTAGATATGATTTTAGATTCCATAGGAAATTCAGCCGTAATGAAATAAGGATCAACCGCTATACAGTGTCCTCCAACACCACAACCAGGTTGAAGGATATTCACACGGGGATGCTTGTTCGCCAAGTTAATCAATTCCCAGACATTGATTCCTGCTTTATCACAAATCAGAGAGAGTTCATTGGCAAAAGCTATCTGTACATCACGGGAGGAGTTTTCTGTCAGTTTACACATTTCTGCCGTTTTACAATTAGTGCGATGGAGCGTTCCTTGTACAAACTTACTATAAAACTCAATAGCCCTATCTGTAGAAGCTTCATTCAGACCGCCAATGACCCGGTCATTATGAACTAACTCATAAATGACGTTCCCAGGAAGAACACGCTCCGGACAATAAGCAATATAAATTTTATCTCTCAATTCCGGACGTAATCCAAATATCAAATCACACATTTTATCAGTAGTACCTACCGGTGATGTAGATTCTATGACATACAAATCTCCCTCTTTCAACAAAGGAATTACGGCACGGGTAGCAGCTTCCACGTAAGAAATATCAGGCTCATGATTTCCCTTAAAAGGAGTAGGTACCACCATAAAATAGGCATCACTCACTTCTGGAGTTGTTGAAGCCTTCAACTGACCGATAGTAACGACTTCTTGAAGAAGCTCCTGCATACCTGGTTCAATGATATGCAACTTACCCTGATTAGTCATTTCTACAACTTTGGGATTAATATCAACCCCGATAATCTGAATTCCGTGTTTAGCAGCAATAATCGCAGTAGGCAGGCCAATATAACCCAACCCCATAAAACATGCTTTCATATCAATAAAAGTTATCTATTTTTTATGATTTCCTTATCACACCCAAATCCTATTCCACTTCCTCAAACGGATATGGATTTTCTTCGATATTTTTCAATTCTTCGATGATTACAGTTTGTTCCGAAGTCAAATTATCTTTGTTCCAACCTTCAATAATCGCATAGGCTTCTTGAAACAAGACCTCTTCATAAACCTCCCCATATGTATAAGTCAGTAGTCGGACTTTAAGTAAAGAAGCAGGCAACTGCTCCAAAACAAGACAAATCCGATTCAATACCATTTGTTTCTTTTGCTCCTTATCCCCATCATCATAAATGGTAGCATTATACCCCATCAAAAGAGCCAGACACAAATTCGCCTCCTCTTCAACATCGGAACTCTGAGCAGAAAAAAGAGAATCGGACTTAACAAGCACTTCCTTATTCAACCGGCAAAAAGTGTCGGAATAGACCGGCTCACCGTCCATACCAAGATACATCAGCTCATGAGCTGCATGCTGAAGCTCAAGAGCACGGGAAGTTAAATCATTCATTATTATGATATATGATTAAAATATAAGATTATACTTATTTAGAAGTCACCCGATTATTTTCAGATAGGATTTGGGGACTTTGACACTTGCAGTCAAAAGGTCTTTAATACGGATAACGACGTATGTTTTATTGGCTTCGATGGCAACCTCACCTTCAATACCGCTGAGTTCGCCTTTGATAACTTTTACTTTATGCCCAACAGTAAGAATTTCGCTAGTAAGGCTGACACCGTCCGGATTCAGATCCATCA
>NZ_JBCNZM010000230.1:0-2311 GCF_040227615.1 Bacteroides sp. RTP31139st1_H2_RTP31139_211217
GCCGTTTCACTGTTGTATTCCCGGAGCGAACAGACCTTGTAACGTTCCAGCAGTTCGGGCGTGATGCCGTACTGTTGCCAGTACACCAGTTCGGCAAGCGGGAACTTCTGTTCCCGGAACTGGTAGGGCTTGACGGGCTTTTCGGGCGTTTCTTCGGGTTTGTCCGGCACTGCCCGGCAGACGGTTGCCGGGGGAACGGAAACCGGAATGCCGGAAGCCAGCCCCAAGCCCAAATCCCGGTCGATGATTTCCAGTATCTCCACGAAGTCAGCCGCCCGGTTGCAGTCCAGCCCCTTTAACTGCCCCACGAGGAAGAAACAGTCGCCGCTGTAACTGTCGTTGCCGAAGTCTTTCATCTTGTAGATACCGCCCCGGCGGTCGAAATAGATGTTGCAGGAAGCCTTGCTGTCCTCGTACAGCGGGTTAAGGAAGTTGCGACCTATGCGCCAATTGCCGGGCAGGTAGTGTTTGAACACCGCCAGCCCGTTACTTGTTCTTTCTAAGATTTCCTCTTTCCTTAGCATACAACTGGTGGTTGGTTATCAGGTTGTCGATGTTCTCCTTGTTGCTCCTTATCAGGCGTTCTTCCAGCATCCGGCGTATCTCGCTGACCTTGTAGAAGTAGCGTCCCCTGATGTTGGAATAGGCGATAGTTCCCGACACCCGCAGGCGTTGCAGGGTCTTTTCGCTTATTTTCAGGAACGTGCAGACCTCGTAGCTGTCCACCCACATGTCTTCCTCGCTTTGCCTTGCCGTTTCCATGTGGTTGAAGATGTAGTCGGCAATGGCGGTAATCTTGTTGTCCAGTTCCTTGTAGGCTTTGGACTCGAATGTTATTATTTCCATAACGGTAACTGATTGATTTGCCGCAAAGTTCGGGTGTCCTGAAAAATAAAACGCCACAGATGTACCCACCTGTGGCGAAATAAATTTTGTTAAAGCACGGTTGCCTAATCCTGCTCCCTCATGCGCATCAGCAACCTGTCTTTCAGGGTGGAGAGGAAGCCCGTTCGGTCTTTGGTCTTGGCTTTTAGTTCCATGTAGGTGTGGTAGAAGTCGCCGAGGTCGATGTCGAACACGTATTCAAAGTAGGCTACAATCTCCTTAATATCAACCGTCCCCTTGTTCAGACAGCCGCAGGCGTCCAGTGCGTAGATAAGTTCCACCAACGCCCTTTTCGTCCCCGTCCAGCGCAACACCTTTCCCATGAAGCCGTTCTTCACCCGCTTGCGTTGTTCCCGGCGTTCCAGCTCGTGCAGACGGTTGGTGAGGTATATTTCCAGCAGTTCGTTGGCTAAAATCTTGGCTACCTTGAAATCGTGACTGGTGCTGAACTGTGGGTCTGTTTCGTAATAGAAACTGTCCACGATGATTTGTATGTCAGGCTTCCCACGCATGAAATACTGCCTGTCCAAGTAGGTGGCTTTCGTTCGGTGGTACTGGTAGAACGCCAAGTTCCGCTGGAACGACTTTGAAATCCGGTCGGTTTCCGACAGCAGGTAGTCCCTTTGCACTTCCTCGCTGCCGCTGGGGAAGCGCACCTCTATCTTGTAAACGGTGTTGTAATAGATGATTTTGCTCGCTAAAAGCGGTTTCAGTTCCTTGAAGAAGTGTATTTCCTCTTCCGTGCTGGCGAACGGGTAGGAGATTATAAAGTTTTTGAGTTCGCCCAGTATCTCTTGCAGGTAGTCCACGCACAGGCGGCAGAGCGTCAGCGTGTCCGCTGCGGTGTCCTCGTATTCCTGTATCTGCCATTCCACTTTTTGAAGCAGTCCGGCGAAGTATGTTTCCAACGGTATCTTATGTTCCATAACCTTGTGCTTATCTTTTATGAAGCACAAAGTTACGGGCATAAAAAATCTGTTTTATTCTTGATTTTTCACATTACGTTCTTGTAACTGTGCATTTTCTTGTTTCCTGCGCTTTTCTGCGTATCTCGCCCGGTGTGTCCAGCAAGTAAGCCTTGCAGAAGTCGTTCAGGTTCGATGTCGATGCGAACCCCGTGGTGAACGCCACTTCCGTAAGCGTGAGGTTGGTGTTCTTCAGGTAGTGTTCCACGTCCTTTGCACGCTCCTTTATCACCCATTCCTTAGCCGTGTACCCGGTCATTTTCTTTACCTTCCGTCGGAACGAGCCGTATTCCATGCCGCATTTGTCCGCCAGTTGCTCGGCATCATAGACCATGTAGCCTTTCAGACGCACCATTTCGGTGAATGTCTGCCTGCCCAGCTCCGGCAGCATCCGTTCGGCGTGGCGCAGTTCCTTTTCCGTCACCAGCAGGCGGTTGTCCCTTACCGGGTTTCTCCGTAGC
>NZ_JBCNZM010000230.1:2377-5687 GCF_040227615.1 Bacteroides sp. RTP31139st1_H2_RTP31139_211217
TGGCATACCGTGTTGTACACGTTGCAGAGGTACTGCCGTCCCGGTCGCATCCAGTGGAGCGCATCGCAGTAGGCGGTCAGTTCGGGTATCTCGTCCCGCTTGCGGTGCTGTTCCGCCAGTTCGTCCAGTATGGCGTAATGGGTGGTGGACATACCCAGCAGGATAATGATTGCCTTGTAGTCCTTGTATGCCGCCAGTGTCGGCGTTTCCGGCAGGCTTTTGAGCGTGTCGCACACGTGGGCGCACAGCCGCACGTCCTTGCTGAACGGTTCAAGTTCCAAGTAGTTGTCCATTTTCCGGCTGTTGTGCAGCAGCCATGTTACCTTTTCGTCCAGTTCCTTGCAGGACGCTTCCAACTCCGCTTCGGGAGCGGGAAGCAATAATGATGTAATCCGTTGTTCCATATCTGAATAAATTGATTTGTTTTCTGTACGTTACCCGGTAGCCCATAGCCAAAACTTTTGGATTAGCCGCCAAACCACGTGATAAAGGAACATGGCGGCAAGCATAAGAAAACCTGCCCGCAGGAAATATTCTTCAATGCGCTGCCAAACGCTCGTTTTTCGTTCGGGCATCAGTATGTCCGCCACTTCCTCAAAGGTCTTGCAGGCGAAAATCGCTTGCCGGAACTCGTCTGCGCTGTTCCAGCATTCTTCCTTGAACCACCGTGTCTTGGGGTATCGTTCCGCTACCAGTTCTTGCAGTTTTCGTAGTGGGAACGGTTCGGGGTTGTCCCCGTACTCGTATTCAATGGAAATCACACGTCCCTGCATCCTGATACAATATCCGAATATCCCTTGCCACTTCACTTTGTGCGCCCCCTTTTCAACATATTTCGTCCCGGTTGCATCCACTACAATGTAGTTCTTCCGCTTCTTCAACAACTCGGTATTGGTCGTTGTGTACAGTTCTTCCTTGCGAAACACGTATATCATGTTGCCTTTGGGGGCAAAGCTGAATATCGGGTATTTAAGTCGGGCTTTCATTGTAAATAGTCTATTGTTTTATAAAAGCAAAATAAAACAGGGTAACACCTACCACAACCCCGAAAAAGATACAACCTGTAATAATGAAAGCCCAATCGGGGTAATGGAAATCAAGTTCTTCATAAGGAATGGCAGTTTTCTTTATACATCTGTTCCATACCCATATCAGAACTTTTCCAAATCTATTTACTGTGATAAGGTTACTCATATTGATTAATGGTTTAGCAGGGAACGGCTTGTCCGTTATCCTGCTTCGTTAACATCATATTTTATTCTCATTCCAGTGTACCATATCAATACACCATAATAACAAGGTCTTTTTGCGCTTCAACGGCTTCATCGAAAATGAAATTCAAGTCGTCCATTTCCTGCTCGTAATCATAATCTCCGATACCGTTACCCTCTTGTAGTGAGGTGTATTCCGTCCGCTTGCTCTCCAAATCTGAAACGGGTATGCTGATGATATAGGGAAAATCACTGCTCAATGGAATAGGGATGAATGTACTTTGGCTATCCAATTGCCAAAGGTTTTCCGCACAGTAGATTTGCGTTCCATAATGGTTGCAAATCTTTTCATATACATACCCGTACATGAAAGCAATTTCGGGATAACGGATTTCTCCGTTCACTATATCTGCCAACGCTGCATAAGCATCTTTATCCGTGTTCAGGCTATCGCTGAAATAATCGTTCAGAGTGTCAAGTTCCTGCTTCAACGCAACCTTTAATTGGTTTATAAGCTGATTATCACAAGTTCCATAAACAGACTTTACCTTATCGGCTTCTGTCAAATATGCACAAACAGAGTAACTCATACCTTTTCTTCATTTAATATTGTCATTCCAGTGTACCATGTCGTATGGATAGTAGGGCAACCCTTTCAGGCTGCTATCATCCAGCCCCAAGACCTTGACCAATGCACCGCTTTCAAAACACCAATAACCGTCATGGTTGATACCATATTTATGGTCGTCATGCCAAGATAAATCAGAATGTCCTCGATACCATTCTTTTTTGAGGTATTTTTCCAATCGTTTCACCGCTTCTGCTTTGTCTTGTTCAGCCAACTCTGTAACAGTGATAGCAATTCGATAGGGTGACGGATATAATACTTGGTTTGTTGTCCTTTCCCAATCAGGAAATCTGTATCTAATCAATGTATCATAAATATAGTCTTTAGCTTCTCTGTCTTTTATCAGTTGCACCAGACCATGTATAAGGTCGTCTTCGTAATCCAACATAATGCCTATTGACAGAAGCCACAACATTTCAATATAAAATCCGTTGTCCGTCCAAAATCTCGGCATTGTTTTGAGGGCTTTCACATAATTGTTTTTCAGCTTATCAATATCCTGTCCCATAGAATACTGTACTAATAAATAACGAAGCCTATAATTGAACAAAGAATCGTAACCTATATGTTTTCCTGAAAGATGCATTTGTTCATAATAACTAATATCTTCATCATACATTTTCAGTTGCTTCAAATACTGTTCTTCTGTAAAAAGTTTATCTCTTGTTTCCATTATGGTACACTGCTTTTTGATGTTAATGGTTAGAAAGGAGCATCGTCAGATGCTATCTTTCGTTGTTAGCAACCTATTTGAAATAATTAATCATTTTATCGTTATTAGGAATATTCCCAGTATGCCACAAATGGATTTGTGACTTTATTACCTTCAATTTTTCCATAAACATATATACAGCCAGCCATGAAAACGGAAATATCTTTCATGCAAATTTCGTTGATTTGAAAAATGAAGCTATTTCCATCTTTAACCACTTTACCATCATTATCTAATCCCCATTGAATAGGCATTACGTTACCCCCAAACTTGATTGCACAATTTTTTTCAGGCATATCTTTTTCCGTACTCATTTCGTATATTGAATAAATTTCATCTATTTCGGGGTGTTTATATCTATCACTTTTACTTTGGCTACTTAATTCATGTTCAACCAACAACAATTTACAATCGGGATATGTGTTATATTCCAATGCAATATCAAAATCCGGAGTGAAAATAGATATTTGCTTGTTCGGATTTAGAGGGTTTTGAAATGTTAGATAAAAATAGAGATTATCTTTGTCCGATAAATACTTATCATCAAAACAAGCTGGAGCATTTCCACCAACCCAACCAAAGCAGTCTTTTTGGTATTCACCAATGCCATAGTATATTGCATTTTCTCTTGTTTTAAGTATTCTTTCTATATCCATAATAACGATAATGATTTGATTGTTGCTAATGGCTAAGCGGGGAACGACGTTAGTCCGTTATCCCGGTTTGTTAGTAATATATTCTATCGCACTCGCTTCAAAT
>NZ_JBCNZM010000231.1:0-1798 GCF_040227615.1 Bacteroides sp. RTP31139st1_H2_RTP31139_211217
CAATTACAGTGCTCTACAAAATAGTTGATGAAGCCTATCAATTCCTTCATTTCTATCAGACACCTTTCGATGTCATCGAATATCAGAAACTTTACACCTTTTATACTGTCGTCTTCCACTTGTAGTAACGACAATGAATCCAGTGTTGCGGAAAATGAACCATCCTCTTTAGAGTTGTCATTCAAATCCATACTCGTCTTGAAGACTACCTTACCGGCTAATTTCAAAATACCCTTTATGAAACGCCCGGTTTTCGAATAGAAGAAGGGATTTAATTCCCTATCTATAGTTGTCTTGATGTCATTCACGCTATCCATTCCATAGGTCGAAATATAGATGGGCTTTAGCGTAATTTCCTCGTCGGTATCTGCGGTCTCGTCAAACCTCTTCTTCCATTGTTTTATAAGATGAGTTTTGCCACATCCCCATTTTCCTTTCAGCATCACGGCATACTGAGGATTAGGATTGTCAGCATAGCTGTTTAAAAAATCAAGAATTAAAGTGTTCATACCTTTGTTATTAACATGATTCTATTTTAACTCCATTGGGAAACAGGAATGTAGCAATAAGAACATTAAATATGAAATTAGTAAAAGACGCTGCAAATCCATTATCACCACATCCACAATGAACAAAGTTAGTGATATTTCTTTGATACGATAATATCCAAACAACTAAATTTCATGTTTCTTCTTACCATTGATTGCTTAAATATGCGTCTCCTATCATAATAATATCCGCAGAAAATGTGATGGTGGAATACATTTGGCGTTTCCTGTCAACATTGTAAATCTCTTTATAATACACGATATACGCATATTTGAACTCCACGACACGAAAGATTGAATTATCCTTAGTGTTATAATAAATCACCTTGCCGCTTATCGCTTTGAAAGGGCTGTTTACCATTGCTTCAAGAATAGTAGTTTCTCTGGTAGATTCAACGGTTATAGTAATACGTCCGCCAATAACATTTGTCACCGGCCTTCCTTTATTATCTGTCTTGCGGTTAAATTCAATATGTGATGAAATCACTTCTATGTCCTTTCCTTGCAAGCACACGGTTGCCTTTAATTCTGCCATGCTGATCTTATTATTTATTATAAAACCAAGACATTTCGCCTTGGTTAAAGCAGTCAGACCGCTTTCAAGACAAGAAGGAGGATATCATATTTCGCAAAAATAGTGTTTTCCCTTGAACATAACAAACAATCAATTAAATTTATTAACCGACTAAATAGAAGAAAATCTGTTTACAGGCTATCCTCTCTTCTGAAATATTATCCTACATGGTCTCTTTTCTCGTCCTGCTATTCAATTCACCACAGGCAAAGCAAACCGGCTTTTGAACAAAAGAGGTTAAATCGTAATCATTCATTGCATTCTTTTTGTTCTTATGGTGGAATGTTTTATTAGTGAGTGAGGCTGTTGTGTAATCCTCTTGTTACAGTTCAGGCAAGAGCCTTATGCGATGGCATTATTGATGTTTAACCCCTATAAACTTGCGAGTTATGAGAAAAAACGCTAATTTTGCGAATCACAAATATGCGCTTAGACGCATACTATTAATTAATATATTGAAATTGAAACAGTTAGTGTCTAATCTTTATCACTTTGCCTTTGGGAGAGAAGTGCATACCAACGGTATGAATGCCGATGGTACTATGAGTGTGGCGGCTGGAGATCCTACGTTGAGTGTAACTCCGTTGAAAGGTCTTGAAATGTTACCAGATAGGATTCCGTGTGAAAATTCAATGTTAGACATTTCTGAGTATAAACAATCTGAGAATCCCTTAAT
>NZ_JBCNZM010000231.1:1855-5655 GCF_040227615.1 Bacteroides sp. RTP31139st1_H2_RTP31139_211217
GTTGAAGGCTCCTCTATGTCACCCGAAGACATCTCTAATGGGGATAAATTACTATGCAGAAAAGTAGATACCGATGTAGCAAAATTAATCGGGAAAGGAAAATTTGTGGTTATTGCTGTTGATAAGAAATACTATGAATCTAAAAACAAAGAGTTGAAGTTTGATTATAAGTTGCGTCATACCTTATTTAGAGTTCCTGTAGGAATCTCTATTGAGCAGTTGATAGACTCTTTGAAAAAGATAACCAATAGTATCTTTTTGGAAGAAAACCAAAAGAACTTAGAAATCAAGTATAATGAGGCTATTGGGTTTTATAAAGACAAGAAAGAACTTATGTTATCGGTTACTTATCGTAAAGGGAATTTGCGTTATTCTTTCCATCCGGTTGATTTAATACAGTACGTTGCTGAATATGTATTAAAACATAACGGAGAAGAATGGAGAGCTAAAAAACTTGAATAGAAAAATGTCTGGAATAGAATGTATTAATCTACTTGCATTCATACAATTTATAATTGCTTTTGACTTTGGATTATACTATCTTGATAACAAGCATGTGCTGACTGAAATTTATCGTAAATATCAGAAAGATTTGAAGTTATCGGTACGGGAGGTATTGTCTCGTGCTAATGATATTAGAACAGAGAGTCTAAAAAGTGAGGATAATGAATGTATATTAAATAGTGCCTATTTAGAAAAGGCATATCACCGTTTAAAATATCTGACTGATGAAAACCAACTTGATTTGGAAGGTTGCGGTTTCATCGGATTATATGCTGGATTATACGGTTTTTTATGCTTGTTTTGTATCGGGATGTTTGGGTCTCAACATGAAGCACTTGTAAAAACTTATATTTTAGTAACTTCTCAGATAGTTTTAGCTATAGAGCTATTTATATCGGGCTATAACCTTTATCAAGAAGATTGTAGGAAATATAGTAGAAATCTATGGACAAACATTAGATTTATATTTTTTATTACGCTATTTGTAGTTGCAATTGTTAGCTTTGATTGGACTTATAAATTTTTCTCTGAATTTGAGTTCCCGTTTGTTGTTATAAGTCTGATTGTATTGCTCTTTCCCCTCATTCTATTCATAGGGCATATCGTAATTTCTCGTATAATAGTAACATTTGTAACAATGAAATGTAGGTATTATTTATACAAAGTAGAGAAATGCCTGCAAGTTCAAGATGTACCACAAGATTAAGACTTGATGCAATCTTTTCAAGTTGAGAGCCGAGCTATCTGCGTAATAGCTCGGCTTGTTTTTTAAATGAGGGAAAGGTTATTTAGGTAGATGATATTTGTCCTTTATATGCTCGGCCACGTGTTCGACTTCCGGGAACAACGTTGATTTGTCTATGCCGAGGGCTTCAAGCTGCTTCCTGATCTTCTGCTTCTGCGCTTTATTGATGATGTACACTTTGTAGCTGAAGTTGAGTGATGCAGGTTGGCTTTTATTGCCATTGATACCATAAAGGAAGAATGCCCCGGACTGCCGGATTATGCGAGGATTGTCAAACATCGGTTTTACACAAAAGACTCTCTCAATATCCTTTGAGTCAATCACATTCTGAAAATGGGGTTTCTCGTACTTAATTTCATGCAGAAGATAGGCTATGTCTGGTTCATTATTAAAATCTTCACACTCCAAATCCCGAAGGGATTCAATACTGAAATCTATTGGGCGTTTGGCGATATTAGAAACGACACTGACAGCATCGCTATCAAAATATTTAATATCTGACGTTTGAACTTCGAATCGGAACAATTTTCCGTCAACGGCATCATTCTCGCACGCAAAATACAGAGCTACCAAAGGATTTGTAGTAATATCCAAGAGGCGTGTCGGCAAAGAATAATGCTGCATCTTGACCAACTTTTCAAAAGTAGATGTGCATCCTTTGAAATCAGCCGGACTTTGAGCGATAATATCTCTAAATATTCTATTTTCATTCTGGATTAAAAGTTTCTCTCGATAGATGGAGGGAATTAATCCGAAACTCTTATCTGATTGTCCTCGATAAAAGATATGGTAATCCATATCGTCCTCTAATTCGTCTTCAAGTTTTTCGAATAGAGTTCTGATACTACCGATACTTGATGAATCACTCTCCGGAGTATAATTATATGCCTCGTATGAAATCTCCCACGGATGTTTTCCAAAGGTCTTGACTATTTTTTCTGACAACTCATTATATGATGCAAAGCTATCATAAGTGTAGCCCAGTTTCTTACTTCTTAGATACGATGAAGTGTTGGAATCCAAAGGAACATATTTTTCCGGATTAACGTAGAACAGAACAATACTGAGCTTTTTCTTTCCGACACTTTTAATGTTCAATGCCGTTTGAAAAAGTCGTTCATCTACTTTCCCTTCTTTTACCTGTCCGAACAATTCCCATAATACATTTATATCATACTTGTTCCTTGTCGATTTATGTGGAAACAGATGCACTTTCATCGGATGTATTGTCGGGATACCGGATACATCTGTTGGTTCTGGACATCTAAAATGTAGCTTATGCTTTAAATCCTGTAGGATTTCTACTCTTCTTTCATCGGAATGAAACTTGTTGAGATACGAAAAGAATGTAAACGGGTCTATCTCTTCCAAAACAATCTCTTTGCCTTTTTCTGTACCATCTCGAAAACCGGTAATACCGATTTCTTTTAGTGTAGATATAAGTTCTGACTGTCTATTCTGTTTTCCAAATAGCCAGTCGGATAATTCTTTATAGAATGGTATCCATGTAAATTTAGTTTCCATATCCTTTAAATTGAGTGAATTTAAACTATCATAGATAATCCTACTAATACCAAGCTATCACACATTAATACGTGACAATTCCAACTATTAGACTAATAATGTCATTTCTGCACTATCAATAAGTTGAAATATACTAACCTTGGAGTATATTATAAGTATTGAATTAAAAAACGAACAACAAGGTTTTCCTCTCTTGAATAAATTCAAAAAAAATCCGTATTTTCACTTACTAAATCAATAATGAAATTCTTGTTTTCCTTATTGATATCATAAATTTCATCTAAATGAATGTGAAAGCCATTATTAGATTGAGAGTTAATTAAGCCAATAATGGCCTTTGCTAAGAGTCTTAAACCTTCTTCATTTCCTTTGATTGTAATATTATTTGCGTTATCACTGGTAAATGAAAGATAGCACTTGCTGTTTTTTTCTAAAATAGGACAGCCCCATTTATTATAATTGATTGATATTTTTTCAGTTATAGTCATAGCTAATAATTTAATGCATTATTAATAGCAGCACTTACAGAAGATTCACGTCTTAATTTATTGGGTAGTTCTCTAAGTGCTTGCTCGTTAGACATTCCTGATATATTTATATATCGTTCTTGCCGAGTTCCTCTATCAAGATGTATATGTGGACCATGACTGTCAACATGCACTTCTATTTGATAATTTCTTATATTTTGGCGACGTAAAATTGTTACACTATCATTTACATCTCCATGATTATGACTCTGGTAAACTAAGCCAAATGGATCACAAAGATAGGTTGTATTACAAACATACCCATACAAATTTAGGATTCTGCCAGTCAATCTGATTGGATCTTGTGACACATACATACCCATCTTCGGCGAGTAGTACCTGAACCTGTTGTATGCCAGTCCTGTCTCACAGTCATAATACTGTCCCTGGAACAGGAACGGCACCATTCCCTTGTTGCCTGTCTCCTCGATGACGTTCCCGTCCATGTCGAGCACCCGGCTCCACACCTCGTTGCCCTCGGCATCGTATGCCTCCGTCGG
>NZ_JBCNZM010000232.1:0-5551 GCF_040227615.1 Bacteroides sp. RTP31139st1_H2_RTP31139_211217
CTTCCATACCACTAAGGAAGAACAGTGGTACGAAGCTGACAATGATAATCAGCGTTGAATTGAGGATAGGCATACGCACTTCTTTCGAAGCATTGAACACCACTTCCAGAATAGGAAGTTGCTCGCCGGCAGGTTTCAGTCGGTTTTCGTGCAAACG
Organism: Bacteroides sp. RTP31139st1_H2_RTP31139_211217; assembly: GCF_040227615.1. Taxonomy (NCBI): domain Bacteria; kingdom Pseudomonadati; phylum Bacteroidota; class Bacteroidia; order Bacteroidales; family Bacteroidaceae; genus Bacteroides; species Bacteroides sp. RTP31139st1_H2_RTP31139_211217. The sequence continues at coordinate 158 of NZ_JBCNZM010000232.1, forward strand.
CTTGTAGACATTCTCCACGTCCACGATGGCATCATCCACCAGCGAACCGATGGCGATAGCCATACCTCCCAGGCTCATGGTATTTATCGTAAAGCCCATATAGTGCAGGGCAAGGATGGAGGCAATCAGTGACAACGGCAGTGTCACCAGCGAGATGACTGTGGTACGTATGTTGGCAAGGAACAGGAAAAGCACGATGACAACGAAAATACCTCCCTCCAACAACGACTTCTGAACGTTTCCGATGGAACTTTCGATGAAACGGCTTTGACGGAAGATGTCTGTGGAAACCTTTACGTCCGCCGGTAGATTCTTCTGCAGGTCTTGCAGGGAAGCTTCCAGTTTGTCTGTAAGCTCCAGCGTGCTTGTGGCGGGTTGCTTGGTGACTGTCAGCAGTACGGCATGCTTACCGCGTTCCGAGGCGGTACCCAGTTTAGGAAGTTTGGCTCCGACTTGAACGTCGGCAATATCTTCCAGCAGGATAGGGGCGCCGGAGACTCCGTTGCTCCGCACCACGGCCTTGGCTATCTGGTCTACCTTGTCGGTAGAAAGTACGCCGCGTACGATATATTCATTGCCATATTCATAGAGCACTCCACCATTGGCATTCAGGTTCATTTCGCGGGTGATGTTCATCACTTCGCTCAATGTTACGCCGTAATGGCGCATCCGTTCCGGGTCCAGCTGCACTTGATATTCCTTGATGTCGCCACCCAGTACGGCTACTTGTGCCACACCGCCCGTAGAGAGCAGGCGGGGACGTATGGTCCAGTCGGCAATGGTACGCAAATCCAGCATAGAGGTCGAATCTGCTGTCAGACCTACAATCAGCATCTCGCCCAAAATGGACGATTGTGGGCCTAGTGTCGGCTTGCCTACGTTGGCCGGTAAGGATTCGCTGACGACTGCCAGCTTCTCACTGACAATCTGCCGGGCAAGATAGATATCTGTATCCCAGTCGAATTCTACCCAGACTACAGAAAAACCGTTCGTTGAGGAAGAGCGTACACGGCGCACACCCGTTGCACCGTTTACAGCCGTTTCTACGGGAAAAGTGACCAGCTGTTCCACTTCCTCTGCTGCCATACCATTTGCTTCGGTCATGATGACCACGGTCGGCGCATTGAGGTCAGGGAACACATCCACTTCCGTATGCATGGCGGTATAAGTACCGCCAATCAGCAACAGCACCGATGCTACCAGCACCAGGATGCGGTTCTGAAGAGAAAAACCAATTATTTTGTTTAACATCTTTTTATTTACTATTTACAATGTACAATTGGGCTGCGCAATGTCAGCCGCACTTGCTGTTTTATCTAATATTTCTTGTTTATCTGACTTTACACTCCCCATTCGTCACGTAACCCTTATACTGCATAGCGAAATGGTACTTTGTAAATTGTCAAATTGTACATGAGATTAGTGTTCATGGCTATGTGCCGGAATAGCATTCGTTGCCGATGCCAGCTTCACTTGATAGGCTCCTTGGGTTACGACGCGATCGCCTGCTTTTATGCCGGAAAGGATTTGTACACTTTCGCCATTGTCGGCACCCAGAGTGACAAGCTGTTTTTTGTAGCCCTCTTCATCCAGTTGCAGGTAGACAAAGAAGCTGCCTTGTTCCTCGGTCAGCGCACTGTGAGGAAGAGACAACACGTTCTCCATTGGTGAGGATAATAGGAATACTTCTACAAACGAGCCGGGAATAACGTCTCCCTTATTGTCGAATTCAAAAGTTACGGGTACATAATATCCGTTCTCACCCGAAGCCTTTCCATAAGAAAGCATGCGCCCGCCCAGTTCTTTCAATGTATATACCTTATTATTATAAGGAGTACAGAAGTTGGCAGAACCGATGCTGTTTAGGTAAGGATAGTACTTTTCGGATACATCCGCACGCAGGAAAAGCTTGCGGTTCTGGGTGACGCTTACCAACGGCTGGCCGACGCTGACGTAGTCCCCTTCTTTCACCAACAGATTCTTCACATAACCGCTGATGGGAGAAACAACAGCCTGGCCGCTTGCCGAATGGTTCTTTGCGACTGCCTCGTAACTGATACGGGCATTTTCGTAAATCTGTTCGGCTTGCGCGAATTCCTTTTCAGATACGATTTTGTTGCCTACAAGCGCTTTCATACGCTCGTATTCTTTTTTGGAAACCTCGTAGGCTATCCGGGCTTTCTGCACCGGGTCTCCGTCGGCCATGTTTTTGGATGACAATACCACCAAAGGAGTACCTTTGCTGACACTCATTCCTTCGATAACTTTTCCCTTGAAGGAAACCACGCCTGCTACTGTAGCTACGGCTACGCTCTCGTCTCCCTGGGCTGCCATCACCTGGCCGCTGGTCTTGATGACTTGATGGAAACTACCCGGTTCAACAGTGCTGACTGCTACGCCGGCAGCTTGCGCCTTTGCTGGTGGCAGGATGATTTCATCGCTTCCTCCGGCATGGTTTTCCTGCTCTTCGTGCTCATGGTTGTGTTCCTCATGTTCGTGGTCATGTCCCTCGTGGTCATGTCCGTCATGATTGTGCTCTTCTGTTTCGTGATTATGTCCTTCGTGGCTGTCTCCGGACTTGCTGTTACAGGAGCCTAAAAGGAATAATCCCAAGACTCCCATGAAAATAACTTTTTTCATGATGATATTTGTTCTTACTTTTTGATTTTGAATACAAAGTTAGGGCATAGGGCGTGCAACCAAATTGCATTGTTCCTTATGCCGGATAGAAATCTGTCCCGGTGATGTTCCGGTAACAGTTAAGCAAGAAGAGACGGAGGGGCACGAAGTCCCGTAGCACATATGATAAATGTGCTATGAAGAGATTCCAGATAGATACACTCCTGCCTGCTTATGTCAAACTCGGGTAGGATGAGTAACTTGGAAAAAGGTTCAATGAGTAGGGTAACTGCCCACAAGGCATCCGGATGTGAACACACATCATTGGAAGAGCTGGGCGTCTGTTGTACAAAGTGGGTTGTCATGCATCCCGTGTCGCAACAGCAGTGCTCGTTGCCCGGGCTATGACGGTGTCCGCAGCAATCGGCGGTGATATCATTCTTCATGCATATCATTCCGTCGGCATGATGATGGTGGGGAATGACGGGTATCACCAGCATTATCAAGCTGATGAAAAAAAGAATATAGGTTATGTACTGTTTCTTTTTCATTCCTCTATCTTTGGACGGATGCAAAGATAGAGGTTAAGGACTTAATTACCAAATAGAAAATGCTAAAAAGGTTTGAATAACATATTCAATCCCTCATTCATGCTGGGGTGGGTGAAAATGAAGTCCCGCAGGAAATGGTAACGCTGTCCCGTTTTCATGATTGATGCTACGGTATTGATTACTTCTGGTGCATCGGCACAAAGTAGGGTACAACCCAGAATCCGTCCGGTATGGATGTCTACAATAGCTTTGAGCATACCGTCTATGCTGTGTAGCGTACGGGCACGTGGAATCATGGCAGCAGGGATACGTGCCACATGTATGGAATAACCGTTCTTCATCGCTTCCTCTTCCGTCAGTCCTATATGTGCCAGCGGTGGGTCGGTGAAAATGGCAAAGGGGATTGGATACCGGTCTTTTGTACTCCTTTTTTTGTTTTCAAAGAGTTGATTACGGATGATACGGAAATCATCGATGGACAAGTAGTCGAACTGTTCGTCTCCTTTTACGTCCCCCAGGGCCCATACGTGTGGGGCTGTAGTCCGTAATTGGTTGTCGACAACGATGGCTCCCCGCTTGTCTGTTTGTATACCCGCTTTTTCCAGATTCAGCTCTGCAGTCATAGGCTTGCGGCCGATGGCTACCAGCAAGGCATCTCCTTTCAGGTAGTAGGGAGTGCCGTTTGCACTGTCCGTATAGGTCAGAGTTATTCCTTCGGCTGTGTCGTACACGGATTGGACACGGGCGTTCAACCGGACATTGATACGCTTTCGGTTCAATGCTTCCAGCATGGAGGCGGCAATGTCGCGGTCCACTTTAGGCAGAAAGCGGTTTCCCGCTTCCAGCAGTGTGACATGGCTTCCAAAGCCTGCATACATAGTGGCAAACTCCAATCCGACAGCACCGCCGCCGATGACGAGCAGGTGTGCGGGCAGTTTGTTCGATTGCAGCAAGGTCTCACTGGTATATACGTACTTGCTCTCCTTGAGTCCGTCGATGGCAGGCAGGATAGGGGTGGACCCGGTGTTGATGAATATCTCTTTTCCCTCAAGAATCGTTTCGTCCTTGCCGGAGACTATACGGATTGTATTTTCGGACAAGAAAGAAGCAGTTCCGTCATAGAGGGTTATATTAGGCTTGTTTTTTACATTTTCATAATTTTTCTCACGCAGGAAGGATACAAGCTTGTCTTTCCGCGCCACGGCAAGTGCATACAGTTTGGACTGGTTCTTATAATCGTCATAGTATCTTTTTTCCGCATATTCCGATTCGTGAATCAGAGTTTTGGTAGGGATACATCCTACGTTTACACATGTTCCTCCGTACATCTGAGGGGAACGTTCCACGATGGCTACTTTCCAATTCCGTTCGGCCAGTTCGGCGGCCAATAACTTGCCGCCCTTGCCGAATCCTATTATGATGGCATCATATTGTTTCATTTTAATATCTCTTAGTTAAGTGTTTAGTAAAATGAAAACAATATGTATCGGCCATTTGTTCGGACGCCGGGTTTAGCAGATGCTTATCGTTCCAGTTCGCGGAGGGAGTCCATTTTCTTCTTTTCAAGGAATTCGTAGATGCCGCTCAAGTGCTCTTTCACTTGTTTGTTGCCGAATTCATATACCTTGCTTACCAGTCCGTCCAGGAAGTCACGGTCGTGGCTGACGAGGATAAGGGTACCGTCAAAATCCAGTAACGCTTGCTTCAGGATATCTTTGGTTTTCATGTCCAGATGGTTGGTCGGTTCGTCCAGTATCAGCAGATTCACCGGTTCGAGCAAAAGCTTTATCATGGCGAGGCGTGTGCGCTCTCCACCGGAAAGCACCTTGACCTTCTTCATGGACTCTTCGGGGCCACCGAACATGAAGGCACCCAGCAGGTCGCGTATCTTGTTGCGGATTTCCCCTTTTGCCACATCGTCGATGGTCTGGAATACGGTCAGGTTCTCATCCAACAATGAGGCCTGGTTTTGTGCGAAATATCCAATCTGCACGTTGTGTCCTATCGTGAGGGTGCCTTCATGTTCTATTTCCTTCATGATGCACTTCACTAACGTTGACTTTCCTTCCCCGTTCTTACCAACGAAAGCAACCTTGTCTCCCCGTTCTATGGTGAGGTTGGCATTCTTGAAGACCACATGGTCACCGTAACTTTTCCCTACTCCCTCCATGATGACGGGATAATTGCCTGAGCGGGGAGAAGGAGGGAATTTGAGGCGTAACGC
>NZ_JBCNZM010000233.1:0-5521 GCF_040227615.1 Bacteroides sp. RTP31139st1_H2_RTP31139_211217
CCCTTGTCATCACGGGGCTGCATGAAAGAACTTACCGGATTGTAGACATTCCGGTAATTACGGGAACGCTTATAAAACTCGTCCGCAACCTCCTTATCGCCCAGCTTCTCTGCCATACGGGCTATACAATAGTCATCATATGCATATTCCAGTGTTTTAGAAAGTGACCAGTTTTCCGAATTATACTGATCCGTCACATTATAAGGAACATAGCCATATTTCTTATATAACCCAATGCCACGATAGGAATCGATATTGGCAGTAGCTACACAAGCCTCCAAGGCCTTTTTCGCATCGAAGTCCCCAATACCTTTCAGATAGGCATCTACAATAACCGGCACAGAGTGGTAACCTATCATCATATCTGTCTCGCCCCCCTGAAAATTCCATACGGGAAGGCGGCCGTTCTGTTCGAAGAAGGCGAGGAAGGACTTCACCATATCATTCACCCGTTCCGGCTCAATAAAAGTATAGAGAGGATGAGCCGCACGGTAAGTGTCCCACAAGGAGAAAGTACTGTAATTTGTCCAGCCCTCTACCCGGTGCACTTGCTTGTCGGGACCGTAATAGGCGCCGTCCACATCACTGTAAATGGTAGGAGCAATCATCGAATGATATAAAGCTGTATAGAACTTGACTTTCTCATCGCGGTCATCGCATTTTATTTCTATCCGGGACAATTGTTCGTTCCAATCATCCTGCACAGCAGCCAGGTATTTGTCGAAATCATCATCAGGTACTTCTGCTGCCAGATTACGTGCCGCCCCTTCCATACTTACACCGGAGATGGCAGTACTGACAAGAATCTGTTCTCCTTCCTTAGTCTGAAAGTCGAATCGTGCAATGACAGATGTCCCTATCCGCTTGCCTTCTTTCTCTATGGCAGCTGTATCGAGCTGCATCGCAGCAAACGGTTTGGAGAAACGTGTACGGAAGTAGAGGCGCTGGTCGCGTGCCCAACCGTCAGAGTAACGGTAACCTTGCACCGTTACCGAATCGACGGCTTCTATGTGAGAATCATTGGTAAAATCCCAATTCATGGCTTTCCGCAAATTCAGGAAAACGGCAGCATCGGCTTTTGGGAAAGTATACCGCTGAATGCCACAACGCTCGGTGGCCGTCAACTCTACATTTATATTATAATCTTTCAGACGCACCTGATAATATCCAGCGCTTGCCGACTCTTCCGAATGAGAGAACAAAGAGTGAATGCCGAGCGGAGCTTCCGCCTCCTTATAAGGCAATGTCACCGGCATAAAAGAGATGTCATACAAGTCACCAGCGCCGGTTCCGGAGAGATGGGTATGGCTGAAGCCTGCAATGGTACTGTCCGGATAAAAATATCCGGAAATACGGTCCCAGCCCGGCAGTCCGTTGTCAGGACTGAGCTGCACCATGCCAAACGGCGCCTGGGCACCCGGATAGGTGTTTCCAGTAAAATCTGTACCGATAAAGGGATTCACAAACTCTGTATAAGACACACTCTTCACATCCGACACCTGCGAGGTGCATGCCAGAAAGGATGAAAAGACCACAAACAAACAACAAGATTTTATCAAATTCATAACATTATAGGGTTAACGTGTATAGTATAACAACCTAACCGGATAAAACACTTACACATCTTGTCACTTTTCTACAGAATTCATGCAAACAAAAGTAATACAAAATTCCGATTAATCCTCTTTTTTATTTTGTAAAAATATACTTTACACTATCTTTGTCACAAAAAGTCACAATGAATTACACGACCTATCTTTTCGACTTTGATTATACGCTTGCTGATTCTTCCCGCGGAATCGTCACTTGTTTCCACAACGTACTGACCCGTCACGGATATACAGAGGTGACGGATGACGACATCAAACGTACTATCGGCAAGACTCTGGAAGACTCTTTTTCCATCCTCACCGGCGTGACAGATGCCGGACAACTGGCAGGATTCAAGGCAGAATACCGAAAAGAGGCCGATACGCATATGACTGTCAACACGGTGCTTTTCCTGGAAACCAAGTCCGTACTGACTGCACTGAAGGACTCCGGCGCCCGCATCGGAATCATCTCGACCAAATACCGATTCCGCATCAAGGAACTCCTCAACCAGCATTTTCCTGAAGATTTTATGGACATCATCGTGGGTGGTGAAGACGTGAAAGCCGCCAAGCCATCTCCCGAAGGGCTACTCCTTGCCATTAAGCGGCTACATGTCAGCAAAGCCGAGACCCTCTATATAGGCGACAGCACGGTAGATGCGGAAACAGCCCAAGCGGCCGGAGTAGACTTTGCTGGAGTCACCCACGGAGTAACCACTGCCAAAGAATTGGAGAAGTACCCACACCGGAAAATAATGAACACCTTGGAAGAACTGCTGGCAGTTCAGGAGGAGCATCCTTCCATATTCAAGATTGAAAATCCCATCCGGCCGGAAAATGCGCATGCCACTTCTCCCCGGAAACAGAAAAGGATAAGCGTCTGGCAAATCCTCCTTCTAGTGACACTCTTCTGGCTGGCTATTGAAGAGCTGGACATGACCGACGACAGCAACTTCTTCCCGGTTGTTTTCATACTGACATTGTGGGGTATCCTCCAAAAAAGAAGGATACTACCCAACAAAGCAAGAACTTTCATCGACTCATGGTGGCACCCCTGCGCAGTACGCTTACGCGCATTTCACATCAAGCTGATACAAGGGAGAAAAACTCCTCCCGCTGGCAACGAAACCTGCACCTGTCTGAATTGTGGCACCACCTATACCGGCAACTACTGTAACCGTTGCGGACAAAGCCGTAACACTCCACGCTATCGGTTGAGTAACGCGCTTAAAAACATTGCCGGAGGCTTCTTCAATATAGATAATGGCTTTGGACGTACCCTTCTGGAACTCCTCTACCGTCCGGGGTACATGATTAGAGACTTCATCGGTGGTAAGCGTGTAGAGTATTTTCGCCCGTTCCAGACACTCTTCATTCTTGCAGCCCTTTATATCATGGCTGTGCAACTGGTAGACCCGGAAGCCCTAAGCAAAAAAGAAAAGACGGAAAAGACAGAGCAGACAGACAAAGAAGAAATCATTGCCGCTAAAGAGAAGCTTACCAAAAAGATGGAGAAAACCTATAGCAAAGAGGAAAAGCGAGCCCTCGCCATCACTATAAAAAGCCTGGAGAAAAGCTTGAACAAACTGGAAGAGAAGAACGACTCCACTTCTGCCACACAGGTGTCCGAACAGAACAGCGATGATGGCGACCTCATCGATGAATTTGTAAACGACACCTCGGAAGTGGGAGACAGACTGGAAAAAGTCTTACAGAACTCTCCTTTCCTAATGAAAGTATGGAATCTGATGAAGAGCTGGGGACACGGAAACAAGGCATTCCGCATCATTGCCACACTGCCTTTGTTTGCACTTGCCACCCAACTTGCCTTCCGACGCCGGAAATATAAGTTAAACTACAATACCACGGAGCATGTGTTCATACAAGCCTACATAGCTTGCCAGATACTCCTGCTGAGCATCATCGTGCTGCCTTTCAACGGGTACGCAAAGGTAGACGATTTGTATGAGCTGCCTTTATGGCTTATTTTCGTCCTATTCTGTTGGGATTACAAACAATTGTACCGCTGCACCTGGTGGAGAAGCTTTTGGCGCACTATCCTCATGCTGACTTACAGTCTTGTGCTACTCGTCATATTCGCGTGTCTTGTAATGGCGCTGATGCTGGCCGGTATCTATGTTCTGAAATTCATTGTGTAACAGAAACCATCCCTACACGGACTGTTTCTCCTTGATGAAACAGTTTTTCTCCAATAATCTAAAAGTACAATCTGCATTAAAAGAACAAAAAAGCAAAAGAACATTTGTCCATTTAGAATAAAAAGAGTACTTTTGTGCCCGATTATTCCGCACCGGGTTCGACCAAGTGCTTTCTAAGTGATTAGAGACCACCCGACGGAGCTAACTTATACATTATATATAAGAAATGTACGCAATTGTAGAAATCAACGGTCAGCAATTCAAAGCAGAAGCTGGCAAAAAGCTGTTTGTACACCACATCCAGAATGCAGAAAACGGTGCAACAGTAGAGTTTGACAAGGTTCTTTTGGTAGACAAAGACGGCAACATCACCGTAGGTGCTCCCACAGTAGAGGGTGCAAAGGTTGTTTGCCAGGTCGTATCAAACATGGTAAAAGGCGATAAAGTTCTTGTTTTCCACAAGAAAAGAAGAAAAGGTTATCGTAAGTTGAACGGTCACCGTCAACAATTCACAGAGTTAACAATTACAGAAGTAGTAGCTTAATCAATTAAAACAGTAAGAAGAAATGGCACATAAAAAAGGTGTCGGTAGTTCTAAGAACGGCCGCGAATCACAGAGCAAGAGATTAGGCGTTAAGATATTTGGTGGCGAAGCTTGCAAAGCAGGTAACATCATCGTTCGTCAAAGAGGTACTGAATTCCACCCGGGTAATAACATCGGTATGGGAAAAGACCACACTCTTTTCGCTTTAGTAGACGGAACTGTACAATTCAAAGTGGGCAAGGAAGACAGACGTTCAGTTTCTGTTATCCCTGCAGAAAATGCAGAAGCATAAGTTTCCGAACAAGAAATAAGGAAAAGGGATGCAATCCGAATAGGTTGCATCCCTTTCTTTTATGTCAAAAGCAACACTTTATTTGTTTTTTCCATATCTTTGCACTCACAAAACCGAATAACATAAAAACAAGTATAAGATATGCTTACCATCAAACAAATTACAGAAAACACCGACGCGGTTCTCCGCGGACTGGAAAAGAAGCACTTCAAGAATGCAAAAGAAACCATTGCACAAGTGCTGGACTTCAATGACAAAAGAAAAGCCAATCAAACCATCCTAGATAAAAACCTGGCAGAAGCCAACTCACTCTCCAAATCCATCGGACAACTGATGAAGGAGGGCAAGAAAGAAGAAGCAGAAGCCGCCAAAAGCCGCGTGGCCGAGCTGAAAGAAGTCAACAAGGACTTGCAAGCCAATATGGACCAGGCTGCCAACGATTTGCAGACTTTGCTTTATACCATCCCCAACGTTCCCTACGACAGCGTGCCTGAAGGCGTAGGTGCCGACGACAATGTAGTAGAGAAAATAGGTGGTATGGAAACCGAGCTGCCCAAAGACGCCCTGCCCCACTGGGAACTGGCCAAGAAATATGACTTGATAGACTTTGACCTGGGTGTCAAGATTACCGGTGCCGGCTTCCCCGTATACAAAGGCAAAGGCGCACAACTGCAACGCGCACTCATCAACTTCTTCCTGGACGAAGCACGCAAATCCGGCTATACGGAAATAATGCCGCCCACAGTGGTGAACGCCGCTTCCGGCTACGGCACGGGACAGCTGCCTGACAAGGAAGGGCAAATGTATCATTGCGAAGTGGACGACCTCTACTTGATTCCTACCGCCGAAGTCCCCGTAACCAACATCTACCGTGATGTGATTCTGGACGAAAAGCAGTTGCCCATCAAGAACTGTGCATACACACAATGTTTCC
>NZ_JBCNZM010000234.1:0-5305 GCF_040227615.1 Bacteroides sp. RTP31139st1_H2_RTP31139_211217
GTGTATAACAAGTGATCAGTTCATGAAAAATGTCATGCTATGAACATACAGGAAGCAAAGAAAATCAGGCTTGTTGATTTTTTAGGAGGACTGGGGCATCACCCGGTCATACAGCGCGGGAACAGTGTGTGGTACAAGTCTCCTTTCCGGATGGAAAAGGAGGCTTCCTTCAAGATTGATCTCCGGAAAGAATTGTGGTATGACTTCGGTCTGGGGAAGGGCGGGGATATTATTACCCTGGCTAAGGAAATTTACCGGACAGATGATATAAGTCATGTGCTGCGGTGTATTGAAGATAAAAGGGCGGTTTTGAAACCGGTTACAATCTCCTGCCCTGTTGAAGAGGCGGCACCCGCCTTTCAGGAGTTGAAAATCAGGCCGCTTGCCAACCGTATATTGCTTGCTTATCTGAAAGAACGGTGCATTGATGTGGAAACAGCGGGGAAGATATGCAGGGAGGCCTCCTTCAAGCGGAACGGAAAAAATTATTTTGCCATTGCCTTTCCCAATATTTCCGGTGGGTATGAGATACGGAACAGATTTTTTAAGGCTTGTATCTCCCCCAAGGATATTACTTGTATCACGAATGGACAGGAAACGGGCAGGTGTTATGTGTTCGAGGGATTTATGGACTTTCTGTCTTTTGAGCCGGCCTTTCCTCTTTGGACGAAGGGGGATTGCCTGGTGCTGAACTCCGTCAGCAACTTGCCGAAGGCTTTTTCCTTTCTTTCACGATATGATGACATTTACACCTGTCTGGATAATGATGCTGCCGGAAATAATACGGTGATGGCGATGAGAGAAAAATATGGCAGCCGCGTACATGACCTTTCACAGGAATATGCCGGTTATAAGGATTTGAATGAATATCTGTGCCGTAAGCGATGAAACGTATGATTGTTGGAAGGATTATGTGAAGGGGGGTATTGAATGTCGTTTTGAATGATAAAACTACAGAATCATTTTCATTCTTGATTATTTTCGTTATTTTTGTGCCGATTATTAATTAAATAAAGGTTTATATGAACGAATTGTTGACTCAAATACAGGATGTATATGCCGCATTTTCTACCGATGCTGCGCTTCAGATTGAAAAGAATAACAAGGCCGCAGGTGCTCGTGCCCGCAAAGCTTCGTTGGAATTGGAAAAACTGATGAAGGAGTTCCGCAAACTCTCTTTGGAAGAGTCCAAAAAATAATTTCTTCTTTTCTGGTTATCTTTACTTGCAGTTGCGGGATGTCGGTTTGTGAAAAGCCGCCTGCTGCTACTCTTTTGATATTTTTTGACAGTACAACCAAAACGGATGCTCCAATAGGCTTGGGTTATAGCCGGTTGCGGTTCGTAATGGTTGTATTGTCCTGCAAATATGGGTTAAGGATGTTCCCTGTCTTGTTCGTTTCCCGCCCACAATGTCCGGTAGTCTTGGCAAATCCTTTCGTAATCTTCCGGCTTCAAGTGCGGGAAATTAGTGGCATACATATATTGAAGGTCTTCCGGCGTCAGTGCCGGATCTTGTCTTAGGATGTCATGGATTTCATCCTCGCACTCATAACGGTCGTTGAATATGCCCGTATGCGGATAGACAGCGGTACAATCCTCAATGATATGCTCTACAAATAGCAGGCCTTTCATCAGGTCTTTCTTGACCGTTATCTCGTGGTCTGAATGGGCGTTGTAATAACCGCAACTCAAGTTGACACAGCTGACGCCCATCCCGTTTCCTTTCAGGACCATTACGTCGGTCAACAACCCGTTGTTCTTCTTATAACCTCATTCTTCCGGTTTTACCGCTTTTATGAACTCATCCGAACAAAGTTCCGAGAAACCGATGCTTGTAATCAGGTCGGAATTGCCTTTCCGGTCGGGCTGGATGACAAACCGTACGTCGTTGAAAAAAGGCATGTCTGCGTTGGAACTGCCCGCGCATCCGGTTTCCTCCTCCCTGAAGAAAGCTATTTTAATGGTATCGTATTTTTTCAGGCATTCCAGACAGATGAATATTCCGTTCTTGTCATCCGCCCCCGGATTCTCAAACCGCCTTTTGCCCGGGGAATAGCCGAAAATGATGTCCTTTGTCTCTATCGCCTTGAAATCCTTGGAGTGGTGGCAGTGTGCCACCTGGTCGATATGGCTGACCAGGCAGGGATAGTTTTCCCCCGTTCCTTTTATCACATAAAGATTTCCGTATCGGTCCTGTGAAACGGATATGTTACCGGGAAGTGTTCCGATATAGGAACGGAGGAAACGTATCATATTCTGTTCCTTTCCGCTCGGGCTGTGAATGCTATACAGCTTCTTTAGCAATTGTGTATTCATGTTTTTTTTCATTAAATCTGGAAAGCTATTGTTTGTGCCTTATACAAAGGACTTTGGGAGAATTACCCGATTTTGAGGTAATGATTTGGCAACTGTGCCATTTACAACGTTTTGCCTTGATTTGCTTCTCAAGTAACTCATTTCTGCCGACAAAAATAATCAATCTTATTGTTTTTTCAATCATGTCATAAGAAAAATAGAAAACAGAAGATGATTTACTCGTATTATCGTTTCTACTTAGTTCAAATGTTTTCCACAAAGCATCTATGTTAGTTTCCAATGTAAATCTGCTCCCCAAACTTTATATGTTATATCTTTTATCTCTCTTGTTTCTTGTTTCCAATGTTTAGATTCTTGAGATTTTTGTTTTATATACTCTCTGTGTACTTCATCAGATATCAATATAGGGCTATACTCGTATTTCTCTGTTATTCTCTTAAATGAAGAAATGTTACGGATATGAATATTTAAACCATTGACAGGAGAATAATCTAATTCACGTGCAAGCTGCTCCGCAGTTAGTTTTCTACTATCTTTAAACCAACCATTGCGTGGTTTGCACAAAAATGACGGAATTCCTAACGGGTCGTAATAATAGAAATCCCCAGTTACATTATAAAATTCATCTTCAACTGTTTTTCCAGCAAAGTCAGTAAGCCGCGAAGCAAGGTTCGCTGGTTTACCAACCCATACCAATCCCTTGTTTTCTGTATTCTCGTTCCCTTTGCGTTCAATACCGACCTTTATTACTCGCATTTCTCCATAATCAACACCTATACCACAATGAAAATCAACAGAGGTAAATATCTCATTAATTATTTGGGAAATGTGATTAATTGTAATAGCACAATTTACTGCATTAACAAAACAGTTACTAACAGGAAACACTACCATAACTCTGTCTCCTATGATGTTTCTCACATATCCATCATGTTCTCTTGCAGCATTCAGTACTCCCTTTGTGAATGCAGTATAAATTCGGCCCATTGTTTCTGTATCATGTTCACGGGTTAATTCTACTGAATTTCGAATATCAACAAATAAAACACAGGTTTCAATACACTTGCCTTTTTTAGCATCTCCACTTTCATATGTTAAATCGCAATCAGATAAGGAAGGTACTTTCGAAGATGTATTATACGTAAAACCTTTTGTATGAACATCATCTATCATATTCCTCACGTCTGTTATAAAATCTTTTAATCCCATACATTATAGAGTTATAAGTTGAATAAATGAAATCAAAACAAGCAAAAATAGGAAGGAACAAAAACACCTCACTGATTTTTTATGGTATTTGAATTTGTTATTACAAATGGACGAATTGATATATACTTGCGAATACAAATCGTTTAACATTGATTCTTCGGACTGATTTGCAATATCATTTTTAAATACATTAAAACTTCTGTTAGATATAGTGGTGAAATGCAACAGTGATTTTTCAGTCAATCCGGGCTGCTTAAACAAATTAGTGTCTATTGTTCCTTTTATAACTTGAAGCGAGTAAAAAATAGAGAGGAAAATAAGGATAAACATTGCTGCCAGTATAAATAGTTGAACGGTGTTGATTATTGAAAATACACCATTTCCTGTTTCATAATAATTGTATATTGGCATGATTAGTTGTTGGTGTATAAAACTAATGTAATCAGAGGTACACAAAATAGTAAGTACAACACCTTCAATAGCCAATAAAATACTAGATTTCTGGTCGCAATTATTAATCCAACCATTTACTCTATCCAATCTCAAGGTTAATTCATCTTTTGTTATTCCCATAATTTCCAATTTTAGAGCAAAGGTACTACAAAAAACAACAACTACTGTAAGTGAATGGAATAAAGTGAAACAAAACGGACGAGCTAATTAATTAACCCGTCCGTTGATTGTTAATTTCTTATCTGCTCGAATAGTGTGAACTATGAGAGCGATGAGAACTGTGTGAACTATGCGAGCTATGGCTGCTATGAGAACTGTGGCTGGCGAGTAGTTTAAACTCGGCAGAGGACTGTTCCAACACCAATGATTGTTCCTGCTGCTGTTCGATTTGAGTGTCGCTATTGGTTACCTTAGCGACAATCTTTTCACTAACAGAGGAGCAATAGCTTGCACCTGCAAGGATTGCAGAGACCGCAAAGAACAAGAGTTTCTTCATTGATACCTCCTTTTTTTAATTAAACATTCAGTTACCTAACACGATATATCGGATGATATATGTTCTATTTTCTTGATGTGCGTACTATGAGCCTGTCTATTAGACTCAAAGAATCCCGCACATTGCCCTTTCAACACACAACCATCGCATTCGGGGATATATATGTCTTTCCAATCCGAAATAGATTGCTGAGCATAGCAACGAATATCTTCGGGTAATACACATAATTGCGCATTATAAATATAGGGTTTCATTCCTCTATCTGCAAGCAGTAAAACCGCTTCACGCAATTCCCTATTGTAATCATACGGGTCTATCCATAGTTCTTCAAAATTTTCTTTCGCCAAGCCAGTTGTTTCCATTTGCATAAAAGCGACTTGGACGACAAAAGGGAAATTGTGATAGATGAAATCCGCAAATTGAGGAAGTCGTTTGTAAGTTTGCTTATGAACGACTATACGTAATCCTATACGCTGACGGAATAATGCTAAATTATATAGTCCTTGAACTGTCTTGTAGAATGTTTTAGCTCCTACAATACGGTTGTGCTCGTCCGCAATATCCGAGAATAAAGGTATATCTATTTGCAAATCCTGATGTCTGCATTTAGCTAACTTCATTGCGTATTCTTTGTCCGCAAACTTTACACCATTAGACAGAATGCTGATTGCTGTATGAGGTAATTCTTTCTTGATATAGTTTACCAGCGTAAAGAGATTATCCCCAATAAGAGTTGGTTCTCCTCCTGTTATACCTATTTCCTGTGTTTTTTTGTCAAATAAGGAAATAAGTTTCAAATTGAACGGGGTCTTATCTTTTTCCTGCAAAAT
>NZ_JBCNZM010000235.1:0-4274 GCF_040227615.1 Bacteroides sp. RTP31139st1_H2_RTP31139_211217
TTTCTTTATCCGGATGCTGCCGAATCTCGTTGGCCACAAAATAATGTTTGGGCATCTGCTCCTGCATGGTTGAAGTGTCCCGCCGGTTGCGCATGGTGGCGTATTCGATTTTCTCGCCCCGTTCCGCTTTATTGATTACTTCGATGGCATTGTTCACGTCACTTTCGAGGGCGTCCATCAAGTTTGGGTTCTCTTTCAGCTCCCGGCACCAGTATTCCACTGTCTTCAGACTTTCTTCAGACAACCGTGCTGGCAACCCCAGTTCCAACATTTTAATTCCCGAAGCCAGTTCCACGACCAACCGCTCCTGTCTGACGGCATCCTCCGAGGGAGCCACACCGTTCTTCATCACCATACCTTCACGCGCCAACCGTTGTTGGTGTCCGGTAGCACTCACGATTTGCCGCAAGGCTTCCTGTATATAGTCGTGATAATGTCCGAACTCTCTTTGTCGCGGCATATAGACCGCATCCTTATCTGTTTCGTAGTGGGGTACACCGCTTCCGTCCGAACGCACAGGCACAAGGTTGTCCCGCATCCTCAGCAGGAAGTCGTTGAATTGAATATGCAACCGTCGGTTGTCAGCTTCCGTATATCCTCTTTCCACTGCACTGCCATACCGCCGCAACGTCGTTTCGTATCGCTCCTTATCCACGTAAGGTAGTGTCGTCTGGTCAATGTTGAACAAAGTACGAATTTCACGGTTGTGTACACCGTTATATAATTTTTGTTCCTCTTCATACAGTTTCATGTAGTCATCACGGCTGATAACCTGTTCCGGATTATTACGGTGAACGTACTTGTTCCAATTGTAAAACAAAAATGGAACTCCCTGCTCATTTTCACGCACCGAGGCTCCTTGTGCCTTGGCATCGCTGAATAGCGTGAACTGGTTGGTTTTGCATCCATTTTTATCGGAATGCAACGTCATGAACAGCGCATTGAATGCACTGACAGAAACACCCCTTGGATAGAAGCGTGGGTATCCCTTTCCCGATGCGTTGAGCCAGTGTCCACCGGCATTCGAGGCTTCACTCAAAGCCGTAGAAAGCAAGGTGATTTGTTTTTCCTCGGCTTTCTTTTCGATTTGTGATTTTTCTTTCATATCGTTTATTTGATTATATGATTATTGAATACCCCGTGGACGCACGATGGTTTCCTGTTTTCCGTCCTCATAATTCCGTGCAGCAGCCTGGCGAAGCTGGTCACTCTTGGCAAGGACAGCATTTGCCAGCGTGTTCAAAGGCAATGCTCCGGTACGGTAGGCTTCTGCTACAACCGGTGACAACTGGATGGTACACGGTACTCGGTCTATCGTGGCAATCAACGTGCTATTTTGCAATACAGGGTTCACGATACGTGGGTTCAGAGCTTCATTCGTATAGTGTCGGTACTGTACATTGTTCCCGTTTGTTACGTTCAGTTTTCCCTCTGTTCGTTCTTTCAAGGCCTCGTGTCCTACCTTATTCAACAGGTTCATACCTCCCAGACCAATCAGGAGCATTTTCAGCAACGGGTTACGCACAAACATACCCGCCACAATGCTCGCTATCGGTAACATGTTGTTTCCCAAGCGCAACGATTCTGTTTTGCCTGTGAATATTCCCAACAGAACATCAGGGAGCATGGCCATTACATAACCGAGATTACCTGTCATATTACCTATGCCATCCAGTCCCAGCATACCAAGCAGTCCGCCCCAACCGTTTCCGTTTCCCTGTGTTACTTGCGCACTTTGTATCGTTTGTACATGTTGTTCCGCGTCATTGGCAGGAACAACGGTTTCATGCTTCTCTTCTTTCATAGTTTCATCCTGTTCTGTCCTGACCATTTCCGCTTTGTCACGTTGTTCCAAAGACTGCAAGTAGGCCTCTTCTTGTCCGGGAGCAACAACAATCGGCACATCCTTGTACCGTTCCTCATGCTTCTGTTGTTCCTTGTTCTGTACATTCGGCCACAATAAACCATTATTCTGGTTTTGTGTCCACTCCATGAAGCCAAAGTCCATGACAGGGATTTTCTTTTTCAGTTGCTTGTTGTCTGTACCAATCGCCGTGTTCTCTTTGACTTGTATTTGGGCTGCCTCTTTGCGAAAATCGTCGAATACGTTTCTGTCGCTGCCGAACACTCCTTTACTGATGCACTGTTCTACTGAAAGAGTGTCAGGCTTCTTGCCTTCAAAATGATTGGCGATGGCTGCAATAGCCACATCTGTACCGGCAAATTTTGCCAGTGCCGTCCATGAACCAGCACCACCCATCATCAAGGTATCTGCGGCTGTGCCCAACATCCATCCCGTACCTTTTTCCCATCTGTTCGGGCGATAAGCTGCTTCGCCTCGTGCCTCTATTTCATCGGTCAGCGGTGAACGGCTTAACGTCTGCGATAATCCCAGCAGACTTGATTCGGCAGCCTTTCGGACGATGTAGTCAGCGGAAGACTTGGGCATACGTTCTTTCACCAGTCGGTCAATCATCAGTTCCTCTATCCGGTGGTCCATATAGGCATAGGCGAGGTCACAACCGAGCTGTTCTGACAACTCATCGTAACGTGCCCTCCCGATTTCCTGCACGACGGTATCCCGCCACTGTCCGGCCATGTACGCAAGGTCTTGCTGCATTTCCTTGGAGCCGGTAATCTCCGTCTTGCACATCTCGATATAGTCCTCTGTCGTTTTGGAGTTCCATTCGCCTGTGACCTTGAGTGTCTGATAGGGGTCGCTCATGGGTTGTGCCGAAGATGCCATCATACTGAGAATACCACCTAAAGAGGTGGAATATTCTTTCATTTCCTCTCCCTGATTCCGTATGAGGTCAGTTCGCGTTTTTGACATGACGGGTGCGATATGGCAGTTGAAATAGTCGTTCACAAGGCGTTCCATTTCTGCAAACCGTCCGCTATGCTTGATTCCGTCCATAATGTATTATATGTTTATCCTATTCTATTCATTAATAATTGCTCTTTTGTCTGCTCGATGGCGTTGTGGTAAATTTCCATCTGTTTGGGATAGAACTCTTCCAGCCATACATCTTTCTCGATGTTGTCGTGGATGAAGCGTATCGCTTGTTCTCGCTCAATCTCCACCGATGCTTCGCCCTCTTCCCGGTTATTGAACCATGCTTTGGTCCACCAGCGCACACCGGCCCGGTCAGGATATACCGTGACTGCTCTCGGTATGTCAAAACTCTGGATGTCTATGTCCAATTCTGCCAGTGGGTCAATGATACCACTATGGGGCAGGGCTTCGTCATAGAGTTTTTTTTTACATCACCGCCCATCGTCGATAAGTACACGCCATGCCGTAGGGCAAGGTAATGCAGGAAGTCCGCAATGAGTAGGTTCTGCACCTTACAGGCAAGCGGCATTGCTTTATGTCCCAGTCCGAGTGGGTTGGATATACTCGGCATATTTTCATAGAAGTATTCTTTGACTGCTCCCATTGTAAAGACATGGCGGAGTGACTGCTCCGTATGTGGAGGAAGTCGGTATGCACCACGCTGTAAGTCTTCCATGTAGTGGGGCAGGAAACGCAGCATCAATTCCTCTATTTCCTGTCTGTCCTGCTCGTAATCGGTGGTCAGTGCCATCGCCATGCCGGGAGATGTTGTCGCTTCGTCTCCATCGGCATGACACAATGCTTGGATATTACCATACAGCATGGTTAGAAATTCCAGCGGGTTAAGTTCCTCACCTTTGAAGCGTATCCCGATATGCAGCTTGTCACCGCTCAAAGCTACAGTCTGTCCGGCCTTGACACGCTGTCCGAACTGGGCGAAGACATTTGACAAATGCCCATAGGTCACTTCATACTCCCCATAGCGTATAGTTTGGCAGATGCCGAGTGTAGGGTCATTGCCTATACCTGACACGATACCGCTGGCGACAGCCGCCAGCGTGTAACACCGTACATCGAAGTCGATGCCATGATGAAAATATGTTTTGCCCGTTGCCGGATCGGTTTGTTCGCCGTAGCCGAGCGATAGTTTCACATCCTTGCCCTGCCGTTCTTCAAAAGGCATACAGTATCCACTTTCGGATTGCAGGATCATTTCTTCTGTATATTTCATTATTGTTGTTAGATTTGATTCGTATTCTTATCTTTTCATTCCTCTGCTATTCGTCTGTTCTTCAACAGGAAGAGCGGGTGTCTGTACTCGTTGTATGCTTCCCGTGTCAGGTGTGCGGAAAATACCGGCATTGTTGCCGATAAGCATCATGCCGAGAAATGCACCGGCAATCTTGCCCAGCCAGCCGAAGCGTCCGAATATAAGAAA
>NZ_JBCNZM010000235.1:4284-5218 GCF_040227615.1 Bacteroides sp. RTP31139st1_H2_RTP31139_211217
AAATGCTGCTGCGACCAGTCCTGCTATACTCAATCCCGACACGTTACCCTGTCCGAGATTACGGAAAAAGTTACCGAACATATCGGAAACTCCGCCATTGGAGACTTGCCGCAGAAAATTCGATACTCCACCCAGTTTTGAGTCTATGCCGGCTACCGTACCGCTGACGGAACCGACTGCTTCTCCGGCCTTGCTTGTCAGTTCTCGCACACCGTCCGCTGCATCTGCAAGGGTATCCGTAGCCGATTTCCCTATGACCGCATCGCTTACGATATGTACCACGCTCTTATCTGTGGTTAGTTTCTCCCAACCCACATAACCGACTGCACCGCCGATGGCTGCGGTCTTGACGGCTTGTCCTGTACCCCGTAAGGTTTGTGAAGGATGCAGTGCAGCATGTCCCATACTTCTTCCGGTAGCTTTTGCTGCTTTGCCGCCATATTTCAATATTGAATCCCAAATTCCCATATCATTACATTTTTAAGGTCTTACATTCTTTCCAATCTGTCGCCAACGTCGCTTGGCTGCGTCCACGATACTGCGTTTATCGGCTTCGGGACGTGCACCCTCGTCGATTTCCCGCCAAATGTCGCCCATTGTCGTGTACTTTACCGCTTTGGTCAGTCGTTGCAGTTTTTTGTTCATTGTTTTGAGCTTTGGACGGATACCAAAGACAATTTCCATACGCTCTTTTTCCGTCATCTTGTTCTCCGAAAGGCACGCTGTGCGGATATCGTTCACAATTTCCACGCTGTTCATCATCAGTTCCCGGTAAATCTTGTTGCGCTGTGTGGATAGGGATACGGCAAGCGTATTGGCTGGACTTCGCTTCAATTGCTTGGTGAAGTCGCCCATATTGTCTGTCAGCCTCGATACCTCATAATAGAACCCATAAGTTTGCGCCGCATAGCAGACTATTGACCGGAAAGAGTTC
>NZ_JBCNZM010000236.1:0-5194 GCF_040227615.1 Bacteroides sp. RTP31139st1_H2_RTP31139_211217
ATGAATCATTATGGAAGAGAATAAACAAGCCAAAAGAAGTTATCGCCGAAACAAACCGGTTACGAAAAGTAAGGTCTATGCTATTAGACTGGATATTGATTTGGTTGATTTTGTCAGAGAGCAACCAAACATGAGTAAATTTATTAATGAACTGATCCGAAAGGAGAAGGAAAATACCCAAAAGTATGAATGAAAAATCAAAAGCTTTTGAACTGATAGAATTTGTTTGGAACAATGAAAAGACTGATTCTTATTTACGAGTCAACATAGCCATGTATGAAGCAGTAAAGTTGGCTATAATATCTCAAATGAAATTCAATAAAGAGGATTTTCAGAATATATTTTCAAAATTCAGCGGTGGTTACTGGTTTGGAGTCAACGCCAACGGTAAGGGCTATGGTGAAAATTTCTATCGGAAAGCTGTTACTTCGGGAAATATTTCAGCCTGCCAAAGCTATGAAGCATTCTGCAATATTAAACCCTTCATAGACTCCAAAGGCAGAAGGTTATGCAAAGGGCAATGTACCGGGATAATGAGAAACGTTATAGGGTGACGGGATTTGATTTCAGCACTAAAAAAGTTTATTTAGTAGGTTATGCCATAAGTGATTGGGAAGAAAAAGGCAAAAAGACTCTTTTCAACTTTACCAACAACGAATGGAACGAATTTAGAAAACAAATAAAGCAATTTTAGCATAATTATGAATCAAAAAGCAAAAGATTATATCAGACGTAACACTTTGGATTTGGAAAGTGACAACCGGATGGATTCTACCGGCTATGTGCAATATGCCATATCAGAAGCAAAAGCCTATGCAGCAATAGCGATAGCCGAAGAAGGAATGAGACAAAAAGCCATTGAAGCATTCAAATTTGCTGTTGATGGTTACTTCATAATTGGTGGTACCGATTATTCAGCCGATAGATTAAATGAATTTATTAAAAAACTTGAATCTTAATTGGATATTTATATGAGAATGATAAAATTTAGAGCGAAAAGGGTTAACGGTGGTGAATGGGTAAAGAGTATGACCATTTCCTATGGAACCATCAAAAGAAAGATGTACAATGTATTCTTTGAAGTAGAACCCAACAAGTGGGTTGGTGTTATTCCCGAAACAGTCTGTCAGTTCAGCGAAATAACCGATAAGAACGGTAATAGCATCTTCGAACATGATCTAATACTGATTCATGAAAGTGAAAGCTCCTATCAATTTACAGTTGAGGTATTATTTCATAAAGGTATGTTTTGCTACAAGAACAAGGCATGTGGCTTTACTCCGTTGTGGTACGTCAGCGATAGATGTGAAGTGATAGGAAATGCTTTTGATAATCCTGAATTGATGAAAGAAGGAGTCCAACCATGAATATGCCATATAAAACCAGTCGTGACTATCAGCTTCTTAAAAAGCTACTGGATGAAGGAAAAGAGATCGTATGTTTTACAGACTTTCCGATAATAATCGGATTTTCCGTGATGTTTGTAAAGCAAGAAAAATAGGAGAAGGCCGATATTCCGTTACTTGCCGTGGTTGTGAATATGCTTCATTTTGGGAAAATCACAATTACAAATGGACGTTTGAAGATGAAATGCGAATGGCTAATATAGAATTTATTGAACCAAATATTTAATTGATATGAAAGCTATTATAATATATTCAGGCAAAGGCGGCGTAGGCAAAACCACAACAACCGCAAATATAGCAAGATTACTTGCAAAACAAGGGAATAAGGTGTTTATCATTGATGCAGATATAAACACCCCGTCAATGAACACCGAATTTGAAGGCGATCATCCGCATGAAATGATTTGGGTACACTCTTCTGGAAATATGTTTTCCAAGTTTATTTACTTGGAAAAATCAATGGTAAGGCAATATCTTGAACTGGCTAAAAAGAAAATACACTCTATCAACCCGGATTATGTTCTTATTGACACGCCTCCAAGTGTTACAAACGTGCATATAGAACTTCTTAGTAGGGTAAAAGTAAGTTATGTGCTGTTTGTCACCCAACCCACGAAATTAAGCAACCAAGATGTATTGCGTACAATGGACTTCTTTCATGAAAGATGTGGGAAGGTTAATTGTGGTATTGTGGAGAATATGTGCTACGGTACAGAACATAATGAATACCCAATAAGACTTGTTGCACAAATACCCATGCAGGACAACATGAATACCGAAAACCTGCTAACCAATGCCTATAATGAGTTTCAAAAGATAGTTGATGAAATCGTACAGAGTGATATTGTTGTTCTTGAAGAATATTCCACCGAAAACGGATATGATGAAAACTTTGATGTTACGGATATACACATTACCGGCTCACGAAAACATTACTTTACCCATGAACTTAAATATGATAATGGTGTAGAAAAAACTCTTACTCTACCTGCTATGAAATTTCTGTCTGTAAGAACATGGGATAAAGTAAGAGATTATATCCGATTCCATGATGATATGGGACATCTTTGGGACGAGAGAATGAGAAGATGTGATACAGAAAGGGTTGGCAGAGTAGTAAATCATTTCCAAAATGACGATAACGCCTATTTTATGGTTATAAATGCGCCAAACACGGAAGTTCATCTCATTACCGGAGAAATTGGAATCTGTTCTTTATTGACCGGACAGAGAGGGCATTTTGAACTACCAAGAGTCAGTTATCAAACAAGTAAAGGAAACGTGGTGCTGTTCCCTGATGAAATCATGCCAGTAGATATAAATCTGCTACAACAAGAAATAAACGAAGGCTATATAATGTTAAGTGACGGGAGATACTTACCACCGAAAGAAGCGGTACAACAATGTTACAACGCTTTCGGCATAAGGGTTGGCTTAGGTGATAATTGGGAAGATATTTATGATGGTTGGAATAAAGAAATGAAATAAAAATGAAAGACTTACGCATAGCATTCTTGGCAAAATACCCAAAATATGAAATTATACTCAACATGTATAGTCGGGCAAATGATTGCCCGGCAACATGGGAGAATCTTTCAAAAGTCCGATTGCAGACTTTTGTTGATTATATGGAAGAACGGCTGGCACCAAACTCTGTTCGCCAATATGCCGCCAAATTAAAAGCTGTATTGAACTTGTATAATGAAGAGGTTGAGCTACCTAAAGACTATAATAAAATCCTTTCAGTAAAAAATGTGAGAAGCACTAATGTTTGGCTTACTGATGAAGAACTTGAACGAATTATCACCTATGTTCCCAAGAATGCCAACGAACAATTGGTACGCACACAATTTTTAATAGGAGCCTTTACCGGTTGCCGTCATAGCGACTATACACGGTTGAACAACCGTAATATAGTGGGTGGAATGATCTCTTATGTCAGCCTAAAAACTAAAACTCATGCCACAGTGCCATTGAAGCCAATCGTGAAAGAGCTACTAACAAATTTGCCAAAAGAAGAAGTTACTGATCCGACATTCAACAATAATATCCGTAATATTTGCCGGAAAGCCGGAATCACAGAGGCGGTTAAAGTATTCAAGGCCGGAAAGGAAGTGGAAGGTGAAAAATGGGAATTTGTTTCAAGCCACACGGCACGCCGGAGTTTTGCAACCAATTTGTATTTACGCGGTGCCGATTTATACTCAATAAGCCAAATGATGGGACATGCAAGCGTGGAAATGACTCAAAATTATCTTTGCTGTGGTCTCCGTGAACAATCGGCACAAGTTATGGAGTATTTTAAATGAAACAAGCCACGCTAAATATCGGTAGAACTATTTTAGCGTGGCTCTCTTATACTATGACAAAATCCGTTCCAGCATCTCAAAGTCTTTTTCCACTTCGGCATTCAGAACTTTAGCATATTGTTGTGTGGTGCGTACATTTGTATGACCGAGCATTTTACTCACATTTTCCATTTTAACCCCATTGTTCAGGCACATTGTCGCAAATGTGTGCCTGCTCATGTGAACGGTCAAATTTCTATCAAGCCCTGCATAATCAGCAACTATTTTAAGCCGCAAATTGTATTGTTGATTACTGATAATCGGAAGCACATAATCATATTTTTTCAATATTTCCATTGCAGGAGACAGTAATACGATAAAATAGTTTTCTTCTGTCTTTAAACGAATATCCAATATAACATACTTATTGCCGCGTTTTTGTACGTCACGTTTGAAATTGAATTTAGCAAGATCAGCATAGGATATTCCAGTATATGCCTGAAAAATAAAAAGGTCACGGACTCTACAGATCGTTTCCGAGTCTATTTGAGCATCTTTCACTTTCTTCAATTCTTCGGCAGTCAAATATTTCCTGATGGCATGTTTGCCACGGGAAAAACGCTCCCCCTTATACGGATCATTTTTTAGCAAATCAAACTTTATGGCCTCGTGGATATAACGTTTGTTACGTTTATGATAGTTATATATTGTCGGCTGTGAATAGCCCTTAGCATGTAACCAATCATCATACAATGTGATATTGGCTTTTGTGAGATCAGAAAAATATATTATTCTGTCAAATTCACGTAATGAGGTCGCAAATGTCCGATGGGAAGCTTTGGTACTTTCCGTTATATCTCCACGCTCTTCAATTCTTCTTTCTACAAAGTCAACAAAACTTTCCGATTTATTGGTATATCTCAAAAATCTATCCAGCTTATCAAAATCAAAAACTTCCTTTTTGCTGATAAGTTCATTAATCCAATTTTGGATAATCCGGAGTTGTTCATCAAGACACTGGTTCAATTGAATCATTTCAACCGAATTGATTATCTTCTTTCGATCATTCCATTGGTCGGAATAGACTTTAACGCCGGTTCCGATCCATTTTCTCTTACCTTCGCTCAAAACTTCAATTTGAACGAGTCCCTTGTGTGTCTTTGTCGCAACCTTTTTACGGTCAAAGACGAATCTCATTGTCGGATATTTCATATTCTTTTGAGTTTTGGTATCTACTGATTATCGCTACAATAAAAAAATGGTATCAAAGGCGGTATCATTATAGGTGAAAATATCGGTAAAAATCGGGAAATACTGGTAAGTTTCCGGTAAATATGCACCCAATTTTTATATGTTCTCCATCTGCTCCCAACGCCTTAATTGCTTGATACACAACAAAAAAGGGAGTAACTAATGTTACTCCCTTTCGCGGTGCGTACGGGACTCGAACCCGTGACCCCATGCGTGACAGGCATGTATTCTAACCAACTGAACTAACGC
>NZ_JBCNZM010000237.1:0-4416 GCF_040227615.1 Bacteroides sp. RTP31139st1_H2_RTP31139_211217
CTTTTCTTTGTTTTGACAGGTGCTTCCGTGGATTCCGGATAATTGAATATATCCCTATCCATTATTTGTATCCTGTCGCGGATGGACACTTGGGCAGATACGTTGCACGCAAGAGTCATCATCACGGCCACAGAAAACAGATTTCGTATGAGATTCAGTTGTTTCATTTTTCAATATAACTTTGTGTCACATGGATGGACTTGACGCAATTCAAATCGTCAATCTTCACATCATCAATACTCACACGCTTTTTCCTGTTGCTCTCAAGAAAATGCAGTCCTTGGCAATAGCCGTTGAAGTCATTGTATTTTTCATCATTGATGATGACCACTACCTGGTCTGCATCAATGCAAAAATATTTTTTACGGATATAATTTGTATGTTCGTAATAGACCGACTTTTGTGAGACTTTGGCGTCAGCTATGGCTTGCAGGTGTTTTTTTATATCATTCTGTACCAGTGCCAACGAATCTACCGTGACCAGTTCCTCTGCTTTTTCAAAGCGTGGGAGAATGGTTATACGGTGCTTTACCGGATATTTCGTCGTATTGGTTTGTAATGAGATGGTGTATTCTCCCGGAATATCATACGAATATACGACTTGCTGCTCGTATGCGTCCACAGTACCGCTTTCGCCAAATTCCCATAGCCATGTGTCCATGCCATAGCCTTCTGCCGAAAAGACCAGCTCTTCGCCTTGATAACCCTCTGACACTCCATTTATACGGGGTATGGAATCAATGGCCTCATGCTCCAGTCCTGAGATAACCTTGATATACTTGTTTACGGAGTGTTTTCCGTCTATTTTCAAAGTAATAAGATATTTGCCGGCCTTACGATAAGTGTATGACACATCCGTATTTCTCATCAGTGTATCGCCGTTTCCCATTTCCCAAATGAGCTGCTTGCCTTTAATCGCCGCCGTATCGTTGACTAACAGCTCCAACCGCTCATTGACCTCATAATGAAAATTATCATTGGTGTCATACACATAAAAGTCAATATTGGCAAGGTGCGACTTCGAAGGCAGGAACAAGAACAAAAGGATACCTGCCATGGCAACCAGTCCCAATATGATGATTGTTATAGTTTTCTTATTATCCATCGCGAATGTTTTATAAATTGGCTTTACATTCTTCCAAATCCCGCTCAATCAGTGCATTGTTGTGTACCAGACTGTTCAATTCCTCTTTGATGTCGAATTGGCATTTAAGCACTCTGGAGGACAACACGCCGAAAAGGAATTTCGTATTCATATTATTTTCCTTGTATATATGCTGCAATTGGTAAATCCCATCCTTCACTTCGTCCATCTTTTGTACCTGATGGATGTTGAAGTCCAAAGAGTCGATTTCATTCCAGATGTTCTGCGCTTGCTGCATATGTGTATGCTGGATTTCAAAAATGCGCTCGGAATGGTTGATGTCGTTTATCAGTTCCGAACTGTCCTCTGTCGGTACGTTGAGTATATACCGGCAAAGTATGATATAAATTGCGGCTACTGAGAAAATCAGCAGCAGGAGAAAACGGATGTTTCCCCATAGCACTTCGTCTTTTGTCATGGCTTCGTCAGTTTATTCTTGGTTAATTCCTGATATTTGATTCTACACTTTTCAAGTTGCTCCATGTTGCTTTCACGCTGTTTGCTTTCGCGGTCAAGGTCATCCATGGATGACTGGATGACACGAATCTGTTCAAGCATGGCTTTATACACTTCGTACTTGCTTTTATCGGCCTGCATCGCAATGTCATTTTCCATCAATAACCGTTTTTTGGTTATCAGTTTTTGCATATGCTTGTGTTCACTCGAATTTCGCCGCTTGGTCTTCAGATTGTTCAGGTCCCGGAACAATTCTTCTATCTGGAAGTTAAGTTCTGCCTGTTTCTTGAACACATTGTCATATTCGGCCTTCTTGCTTTCAAGAAGGGATATTCCCTTTTGTGCAGTCACAATCGTTACGACACCTCCGGTTGTGGTAACAATCAGTGCGATAGCGAATACCAAAGTAAATCGGAGTTTCGCTTTCAAACGAGCTTTTTTGTTTTCTGCTTCCATATTTGCTATGATTTAATCGCTCAACCTATAAACGACCATGACCGTTTCTTTTGAGCTTCTATTGTTTCGTGACTTTCGTCTCCTACTATAATATTCTCACGAACCATTCCGATGTATTCCAGTTCACTCATTTTGTGGAACATATTGCTGAGCAGTGTCACAAGTGCCCCTGCCGTCTGCAATGATTGGTTTATATTGGTATGGTCATACATAAGTTTGGTTACGCTCTCTATCTTCGTGATAAATTCAGAGGGCGTGACATTGGTCCACTCATAGAAGTATTGGAGCAATTGTTCTCTTTCCGTTTCGGAAAGACTTTGAAGAGCGGAGTTCAGACCGTTTGCAAGTTCGTTCACGGCCTGCACAAGATATATCGGCGGTTGCTCTAAGGCAATTTGCTCGATAAAGAAGATTCTTGAGTTGTAAAAGGCAGAGAAAGCCTTACACAGCTCAAATGTGTTGTTGGCAAGCGTATCTCTACGCTTGTCGGCAACATTCCTGCTGTAAATGAGTTTCACGTCTTCTTTTATAGACTGTAGGGTACGTGCCAATTGGGAAATGAATGTTTTAATCCCATCGTGGCAAGCGGAATGTTGTACCGGCGGAATATATTGATGATTGATTTTATAGGTATTCCCTTGTCTGCATACCTCTGCCACCAGCAAAAAATTCTGGCTGTAGAACGATTTGTTGACTTGGTTCTTGGGGACGATATGGAGTTTTATGCTCGGCAAGACATACGGGTGATGCAAAGGCACCTCTTCCGGGTCCGGTTCACCGACAGGTATCAAGTGATACGGATCTACGGATATTAGTACCATATACTCGCTGTCTTCGGCTTGCAGGCCGGATTCTGAAATGGTTGCACTGGGTTTCTCATCCCCGTATAAACCGTCGTAATAAACGATGGGCAGACCGCCTTTGGTGATTGCGTTACAACTTTTCAGGCGGACACAGAGAGTGGACATGGTATCACCTGAAATCTCAATTTCAAGATTGTCACCTATCCCTTCAAGAACCTCTCCAAGGCCATAGTTATAACTGGTCAAGCTCCTTCCTGCTTCGCGGTTGAGAGCTTCCGTTTGGCTATACTGGTTTGCAAAGAAATGCTTGCTGGTCAGCTTCAGACCATTGACCCAGTTTACAGGCAAATATGTTAGTGTTTTCATATATTATGATGTTTTTGTTTCTACTTGTACTCGCCGGATATATATCGTTTGGTTATTCTTAATCTTATTGCCCTCACTGGTCAGAGTGGGGTCAAGTATTCTTATGAACAACGGGAAGTTAAACCATTTTGAGGTATAGAACATCCATCCGATTTGCATATCTTCCTTTTCTGTTTCAATCTTGTTTTGGGGGAAACGCCTGTTTTGGTCTTCGATAACCCAATTGAACCAGTTTCCAAGAGATATTTCATTGGGCAGTCGGACAACCAGCGAAGCGTATGTCGGGTCTTTTATATTCCGTTTAATCTTGACTTTGACCGTTCGGAAACCGAAGTTGTCTATGTTGTCCCAATATTTCCGGTCAAAGGTTCCATAGCTCAATTCCCATGGGGTGTATATCGGATGCGGGATGTCCAGGAACAGGGTTCTGCTGTACATAATCAGATACGGGATTGCAAACCACAGGATATTTGTTGTGTTCCATAGCGAATAAGGCAGCTTGCTTATCAGTTCAAACAGCAGATAGTAGCACCATCCGCCTAAAGCGCATATCGTGGTTAGAGTGAGAATGACCGCTGTTCGGGAACTGCCAATACCGATTGCTCCGAACAAATCGGAGGTTGACAGTTTGCAGAACAACGCCCCAAGGAGGATATAGGACAGTATCGTGAATGTCAAGCCTCCCCAGACGTATTCATTTTTTAGGAAACCGAACAGGCAGGGTAAAGCGACGGCAATGGAAGCCAGAAGAATGAATATGATTAATTTCTTCAGGCTAAGTTTGCTCTTGATCGTTTTTATTCCGGTCAAGACAAATATCATCACGGCTACAAATAATGGAGCCAATAAATAACGTGCAAAGAAATATAGCAATATCTTCATATTATTAGATTTTTCATAAGTTCATATTATATCCTAATCGGTTTTCTCCGAGTATAAAATCCGTTTCTCCACATACCAGATAATCAACTTCGATATTTCTTGTTGAAAGGATGAAAAATTCAAGTATCCGGCGGACATTGGATAGATGCGTTTTTACCTCCTCATAGTCATCTGTCGGAGTATCAAGGATGATTGTCGCCGTCAAATCATCGGTTTCACTTATCATTAGACCATTAAGACCTAATGTCTGTCCGATACATCCGGAACCGACTGAAAGGTAAACCGTTTCATCAATCTCATGGACTTCCA
>NZ_JBCNZM010000237.1:4426-5102 GCF_040227615.1 Bacteroides sp. RTP31139st1_H2_RTP31139_211217
ACTTCCAGTCGCAGTTACACCGTCAATCCCACAACGATAAGGAACAGTTGCTCGATAGCGGGCAGGTTCTCTTTATACCGTTCTGCATTGTAGAGGAATAGGAACAGCTTATATTTCTGATGGGGAGTAATGGATAGCTCGATATTTTCCATTACTTCAATCATCTTGATGAAGTTCTTCTTGGAGTCCGGGTCGGAAAAGAAATTCAGATGGCGGTTATTGATACGGACCTTTTCTTTGAAAAATTCAGTATCAAAGGGTGCAAAGAATTGAATCAGCTCTTTGTCCTGTTTTTCATTGGCTCGGATGGCTTCGACTATCTCCTTATTGCTCATGCCCGGTGTGCTAAGCACCAAGGGATGAAATAGTAATTCCGGCAATTGATGGTAGATGCTGTTTCTTGCCAGATTCAGCAATATATATTCTTTGCCGGCATTTGTCGTTGCGACATGCTGTTCCGAAACGCTTAATACATCTCTGGATTTCACACGACTGTTCATACCATGGCAATTAACCATAGTATGGTCCAACAGCCGCCGGTCAAGAATAAATTGGAGTTCATCATAAAAGATTTCTGCGACGAAATTTATTGCCTGACTTCGTTGGATGCTTTCCAAGGGTTTCTTTTGCGCTAACATTGTTCCCATATCAGTTCTCCGTTTCGATAGTTTATGAC
>NZ_JBCNZM010000238.1:0-2450 GCF_040227615.1 Bacteroides sp. RTP31139st1_H2_RTP31139_211217
GGTGTCTGCCCAGATTACGTCACCCGGCTGTGTCTTGTCGCCGTTCAGTTTCGGACCTTTGTAGTTGTCTATCTGTTCCTGGTTCTGGAATATGCCGTTACTCTTGTAGCCGTAGAAGTAGCCGATGGGTTTGCCTACTTCAGCACGGAAGCACTCTTCGGCTCCTTCCCACAGAACGCTGCCGCTACCGTGGATGATTCCGTCTTTGTTGGCAATCTTGGTCACTTCATTCTTGTTGTGAGCAAGGGTCAGGTTGGCTCCATATTGGAAATCCTTTCCGATGTTGTCGTTCCAGTGGAGTCCTACTTCAATACCCGTGTTTTTTACATTACCGCCATTGACGGACACTGCATTGGCACCGAAGGAAGAGAGTACCGGAGCCGTAACCAGCCAGTCTCTGGTATTTTTGTTATACCAGTCGAATTCAAAGCCCAGGCGGTTGTTCAAGAAGCGTGCATCGATACCGAAATTCAATTGCTCCTGTGTTTCCCAGGTAAGGTCCGGGTTGGTCAGTCGGTAGGCGTATGAACCGGTACTGATGAGGTCCATGGAGTCGCCGAACGTATAACCGCCATATCCGTTGTTGGAAGTTATCAGTGAAAGATATTGGAAAGTAGATACATTACAGTTACCGTTTTGCCCCCAGGAAGCGCGTAGCTTTAAGAAGTCCAGCCATTTGATTCCTGACATGAAGGACTCGTTGCTGATAACCCATCCTGCGGATACTGAAGGGAAGTATCCCCAGCGGTGTCCGCGGGCAAAAGTGGAGGAACCGTCCGCACGCATGATGACAGAAGCCATGTATTTCTCCTGATAGTTGTAGTTGACACGTCCGAAGAAGGAGGCGATGGAACCTTCCCCGTTAGGCTTGCCAGTCAAGGAGGACACACTGTTGGCGGTCAATGGAACATTGGACAAATAAGCGTGCTTGAAGTCATAGAAGTTTGAGCCTATGGCTGAACCGCTCATTTCTTCTCCCATACCCCATTTTTCAATACTCTGACCTACCAGGACGTCGATGTTATGGTCATCGATATTGAAGATGTAGTTGGCTGTATTGTCCCATGACCAACGGTTATACATAGACATGGATTGGGTAACCTTGTCTTCTGCGTTGTTGAGTGACGCACTCAGATAATCGAATCTCGGCAAATAGGAACGATAACTGGAGGCTCCCATGATGTAACCGAACTGGCTCTTGATACGCAGGTTCTTGATGGGTTGCAGTTCTGCATAGAAGCTGCTCTGCATGTAATGGGACTTGCTTAGGTTCTGGTTCATATAGTAGTCCAGATAAGCTATCGGGTTTTTATTGGCTCCGTTGGAGATATCCCATTTGTAGTTGTCCTTTTCCTGGTCTGCGTAGAGGTAGTAGTCTCCGTCTGAATTGTAAGGGTGCATCAACGGGCTCATGATGAGCATATTGTGCACTCCGTTCCAATAAATGCCGCCGGTTCCGAATGAACCTTGTGTTTGCGAATATTTGTAGTTGATGGTTTCGCCCACTTTCAGGAAGTCAAGATTGCCTTTTTTCATAACTACGTGGTCCGAGTTGACGCGGAAGTTGTAGCGGTTCATTTCAGGAAATTCGCCGGGAACTCCCATGGTGGCTTCTTGGTTGGTGTATGAAATACCTATGGCATATCTGGAACGGTCTGTTCCTCCGGTGATGTTGACTGCGTGGTTCTGTACCAATGCATCTTCATTCAGCACTTCCTTCAGCCAGTTTGTCCCTTTCCATGTTCCGTTCTGTATGGCCTGCAAATCCCTTTCCGGAATATAGGTCGCCCAGTTGTACGGACTCAATCCGTCCATTACACGGCCTTCATCCTGCATCATCATGTACTCTTGGGCATTGAGGATAGTAGGGATTTTGTAGAGGTTCTGCACGCCGACATAGCCGTCGTAACAGACTTCGGCAACGCCGGTTTTACCTCGTTTGGTGGTAATCAGGATAACGCCGTTGGCAGCACGCGCACCATAGATGGCGGCGGAAGCGGCATCCTTCAAGACGTCCAAAGATTCAATGTCACTCGGGTTCAGCCCGTCGATGCTACCGTTGGCAACTCCATCTACCACATAAAGCGGGGAGAAGGTTCCGGTAGTACCGATACCGCGGATATTCACCTTAAAGCCCGAACCCAGGAAGCCGTTGTTTTGCGTGATGTTGACACCCGGTGACTGGCTCTGCAAAGCGCCCAGGGCATCCACAGTGTTCAGCTTGGCTATGTCTTCTCCTTTCACTTGTACAGTGGCGCCGGTGACAAGTTTCTTTTTCTGTACACCGTAACCGACAACAACTACTTCATCCAGTAGTTCGGAATCTTCTGTAAGGGTGATTTTCATGTTGGCATCTGCTTTGGCTTCCTGCGTCTTATAACCGATGTAGGAAATGACCAGGGTGGCACCTCTTTTTACGTTTAGCGAGAATTTACCGTATAAGTCGGTGG
>NZ_JBCNZM010000238.1:2460-4242 GCF_040227615.1 Bacteroides sp. RTP31139st1_H2_RTP31139_211217
TTCCAAGATACTTGCTCCGATGATAGGCTCTCCATTCTGGTCGACAACAATACCGCGGGCTGTTTGTGCCTGCATCTGTTCTGTCACTCCGAATGAATTTTCCGAGTAGGTCTCTATTGCCATGATTTTGCTGCTTCCTATAAATAGGGAGGCGATGGCAATTGCTGTGAGGATTTTGTTGTTCGATGTTCCTCGTTTACGATTTTCATTCATAATAGATGTTTTTTGTTTAAGCTAATGGATCTCAAAATAAATAGGTTGAATAGAAGATGACACTAATAGTGTCTTGGGGCTTTCGGGTAAATCATAGGCATTCATTGTTTTTCTAAGGTTACTATATATAATATGGTATATTCTTGGTTAATATCAATGTGCTTTCCAGAGCTTCCGGATTGTTGTTATCAAATATAATCCTAATTTTCATTATTTAAAATATAGAATCGTATGTATTAAAATATGTTGTCCATTATTTTATTTGCTTAAGAAATTTGCGTGAATGAAATCTTGTTTGAGAGCAAACTTGGTTGCATGTTTTTGATTTTGTGCTAAAATCAGTTAATATATTGATTTTTATGCTATTGGTTTATGTTTTTTAAAACTATTGTAAATAATATTCTTGGTTTGGGAAATCTTATTTAAGTCTCGTTAACTAAATATGCACTGTCTGTAATTACTTCGAATAAAAAAAAGGAGCTTTGTCTTGCTTGGGATTTAGTTAAAATATATGTTGTTTGTTCATTTGCAAAACTTGTTGTACCTTTGCAACCGGATTTAAAATGTATGATGCCGTGAATAGCGGTCGTGTATTCTAGAACACCACGTAAAAAACAGGAGTATGAAACAAAAAGTATCTGTACCTTTTATGTTGCTGGGCATTCTGTTCAATGTATGCTTGATTGCAGCCAATCTTCTTGAGACTAAAGTTATCCAGGTTTTTGGTATTACCGTAACAGCCGGATTGCTGGTCTTCCCGATTTCTTATATTATCAACGATTGCATAGCCGAGGTTTGGGGCTTTCGTAAAGCCCGCCTGATTATCTGGAGCGGTTTTGCCATGAACTTTTTTGTGGTAATGCTGGGACTGATAGCCGTGGCGTTGCCTGCCGCCCCTTTCTGGGATGGTGCCGCGCATTTCAATTTTGTTTTTGGAATGGCGCCCCGTATTGTCATAGCCAGTCTGACGGCATTCTTGGTGGGCTCTTTTCTGAATGCCTACGTAATGAGCCGCATGAAACTGGCAAGCAACGGGCGTAATTTCTCCGCACGTGCCATTTGGTCGACGGTGGTTGGTGAGACGGCAGACTCGTTGATTTTCTTTCCGGTGGCGTTCGGAGGAATCATTGCATGGCGGGAGTTGCTGGTGATGATGTGTATCCAGATTCTGCTGAAGTCCATGTACGAGGTATTGATACTGCCTGTGACTATCCGTGTGGTAAAAGCTATTAAGCGGATAGACGGTAGTGATGTCTATGATGAAGGCATCTCCTATAAAGTATGGAAAATAGGCGATATTTAAAGCCCCTTACCCGTAGTGAGGGGAAATCAGTTATTATGTCAAACAAATAATTAGCAATGCCCTCTCTGTTTCCCTCCCTCCCTACGGGGGAGGGCAAGGGGAGAGGCTTTTAACAAGATGAATAGGGACACTGCTTTGGTGGTATTCAGTGGCGGGCAGGACTCGACCACTTGCCTCTTTTGGGCAAAACGTGAATTTAAGAAAGTGTATGCGCTGAGTTTTCTGTATGGACAGAAACATCAGAAGGAAGTGGACTTGGCGAGGGC
>NZ_JBCNZM010000238.1:4252-5114 GCF_040227615.1 Bacteroides sp. RTP31139st1_H2_RTP31139_211217
TAAGGCAGGTGTGGAGTTCGAAGTAATGGATGTTTCCTTTATCGGCCGGCTGGGACATAACTCATTGACAGATGCCGGCATGGAGATGGACCAGGAGAAGCCGGCAGACAGCTTTCCGAATACTTTTGTGCCGGGACGCAATCTGTTTTTCCTGAGTATAGCCGCCGTCTACGCCCGCGAGCGGGGGATTAATCATATTGTGACGGGGGTGTCGCAGACCGATTTCAGCGGTTATCCCGATTGCCGGGATGCTTTCATCAAGTCGCTTAACGTGACGCTGAACCTGGCTATGGACGAGCAATTCGTACTGCACACACCACTGATGTGGATTGACAAAGCGGAGACCTGGGCGCTGGCAGACGAGCTTGGAGTGCTCGAACTTATACGTCACGAAACGCTGACTTGTTATAACGGTATCCCGGGAGATGGTTGTGGACACTGCCCGGCATGCACGTTGCGCAGAGAAGGATTGGAAAAGTTTTTGGCTTCTACTAAATGAGGCACACTTGTATCACTAAAAATATATGGCTATGACAGAATTGAAAGACCAACTTTCCCTTTTGGGGAGAAAGACAGAATACCGTCAGGACTATGCCCCCGAAGTATTGGAGGCATTTGATAACAAGCATCCCGGCAATGACTACTGGGTGCGTTTCAACTGCCCCGAATTCACCAGCCTCTGTCCCATCACGGGGCAACCGGACTTTGCGGAAATCCGTATTTGCTATATCCCCGATGTCAAGATGGTAGAGAGCAAGAGTTTGAAACTCTACTTGTTCAGCTTCCGCAATCATGGTGCTTTCCACGAGGATTGCGTGAACATCATAATGAAAGACCTCATTCATTTGATGAACCCTAAGTA
>NZ_JBCNZM010000239.1:0-5060 GCF_040227615.1 Bacteroides sp. RTP31139st1_H2_RTP31139_211217
AAAGAAACGAAAAAAATTGTGCTTGTTATTGACCCACAGGCAAAAACCGCAGACGTGATTCTCCCAGCAGGGGCATCAACAGAGGTAGATAACGAGATACCAGGAATGAACAAGGGACGCATCATGCGAGCGTTGCAGAAAGAGGGAATCGAGCAGGTACGCTTCTACAATACGGATGGTGCATTAGGTTATCGGCCCGATGACAGTTATTTTGCCGAGAAGATGATTACGTTGGCCCGGCTGAAGAACTGGGCGATGGAGAAACTCTCCACACTGGACGTGGCTTCGGCAGTCAAACAGGCTAATGAGATCGGATTTGACCACGTAGAGATGATTCAAGACGATAAGAAACGATGGGCACTTTATATCAAACCCGAAAATAAGAGCGGATATAGCATCTATCCTGATAAAGAAGATATAAACCGCTTCTTTTCAACGCTCAAGCAAGCGATGGATAACATCGGTAAGGTGCGGATGGAACTGGCGCACAAGTATTATGCGCTGGCCGAGGTCAAACCTGACCTGAAGGTGGATTTGTTCCACAGCGAAATGCCGGAAATTGATTTGAACCGTATCCAGCGTGTTTCGGTTTTCAAAACCAAACAAGACGGCATACAGTGTGTCGCAACCATCGACGGACAGAAACAGCCTGCCCGAAGTGTCACTCCGCAACAGTGGCAGCGGATGTGGATAGCGGAAGAACGTGACAGCTACAAACGTCATCTGGCAGCTACTCTTTTTGCAGACGTACTGCAAAAAGGACAATCGCAGGAAGCACACACCGGAGAGAAACAACAGAAAGAAGCAGAGTTGTGGCCGATAGAAACGGCAGCGCAGGAACGGACGGAATCAGACAATGAGGGAATTTCACCGGAGCGGCAGTTGTGGGACAAACTTAAGGCGAACCATCCCGATGCCTTGCAACTGCTTCGCACGAAAGATGGTTATCGGCTCTATAACGAAGATGCGGTACAGGGTGCAAAGATATTGGGCATAGCCCTGAAAGAGTATCCGGAACGGGACATTACGGCTTCAACGGAATTTCCAACGGAACAGCTCGACAGCTATCTGTCTAAGCTCGTCCGTGCCGGGGCACGGGTTGCTATCAGTGACATGGAGGAACAAGAAACACACAGAGGTTTTCATAGATAAGGAGTAAGGAAATGAGCAAGAACCAACAATACGCAATGAAATATGCAGAGTATGCTATGGAGCAGATGCGCCGATACGGAATACCCGCATCCGTGACGTTGGCACAAGGCATACTGGAAAGTTCCAACGGACAAAGCCGTTTGGCGCAGAACGAAAACAACCATTTTGGCATCAAGGCTACGCCTGCATGGATTGCCGAAGGAGGAAGGTATGGCATATATACTGACGATAAGCCGAATGAGAAGTTTTGCAGTTATGACAGCGTGGGTGATTCATACGAACACCACTCCCGTTTTCTGAAAGAGAACAGCCGCTATGCCCGATGTTTTGCACTTTCACCCGACGATTACAAGGGTTGGACACAAAATATCGAACAGGCTGGTTATGCCACAGGCGGAGAATATGCCGAGAGCCTGCAACGGATTATAGAGCAAAATGGCTTACAGCAGTATGACAAACTGGTGATGCAGGAAATGGAAACACAGGGTAAGCGGTTCGGTGCGGAACATAATCCTCTCCGAACGTCTGAAAATTCAGAGTATGGTGCGGAATACTCATTCCCGGTAGAGCGTGAAGAGTTTCTTTTTGTTACCTCGCCTTTCGGTATGCGGCAAGATCCGATGGACAACACGAAACAACAGATGCACAAGGGAATTGATATCCGTTGCAATGGCGATGCGGTACTGGCTACTGAGAACAACGGGAAGGTGGTGGCTGTGAACCAGAACAAGAACACGCCCGGTGGGAAATCGCTGACTGTGGAATATACCCGAACGGATGGTAGCAAGGTACAATGTACTTATATGCACCTTAAGGAGGTTGCTGTAAAGGTCGGTGATGTAGTACAAGCCGGTGGAAAGCTCGGCACATCGGGCAACACAGGTACACGTACAACGGGCGAACATCTACATTTCGGCGTGACAAACTTCTATGCAGACGGAACAAAGCGTGACATCGACCCTGCGGCTTATCTGACTGAAATCGCACAGAAAGGTAATATCAAATTGGAAGTGTTGCACAACGGGAACAGCCTGCTCACCCGATATAAAGGAACAGAAGAGAATGCCGCCGGCAAAAACCTTTCACCCGACGGATGGATGAAGAAGCTGCTTTCGTCAGAGGATAGCGGTGTGGGAATGTCTGGATGCAATGACCCTATAGTAGAGATGGCGATGACAGCCTTTAGTTCCCTTATGCTCTTGGCCGTACAAATCGACAACAAGAACGAGGAGGAGCAAAAGACTGCCATATCGAAACAAATGGACAGCGGGCGCATCAATCTGAAATCATTGTTGCCGGGCATGAAAAACTGTGAACTGGCAATCAGTGAAAATGGAAAGGCTATTCTGCGAGTGGACAATGGAGAGCTGCGTATGTCACGTGAGTTGACTACTGCGGAGCTAAGCCGTCTGTCGGCAACATTGAATAACAACACTCTCACAGAAGAAGCCAAAAGGATACGTGTAACCGGTATGCTGAATACGGTTATCCTCTCGGAAGCGGCTTCACAGAATTTTGAACAAGGGATGTCCCAACAGCAGGGGCAGACAGAGAACTTAAAAAGATAGAGGCGTGGCGATATGGTAAAATGCGTGATGATACAGCTATGCAGATGTCTGTTCGGACTGTCCTACCTTGCCTTGTATGTCCTGCTCTGCTACCAACTCTTCGGCTGGATGGCAACGCTCCTTATCATGAGCGTTCAACTGTTCCTTGCCGGATGGTTGATTTGGGCAATGATACGAGCACCCGATTAAAAGCAATGATTTAGCAGTTCAACAACAAATCATGGCAACACCGTTGTCGGGTGATTATGTATCACATTAAAAGACAATAGAAATGATAAAATGTAATGTTACGGTATGCGGCGTCATCGGACGTGATGCGTCGATACGCACAAACAAGGAAGGGAAAACGTTCCTGGTTTTCCCTCTTCAAGTGATGATTCCTGACACAGACGGGAAGACTATGCCTATTGAGGTGGATGTCAGCAAAGATACTGCCGGAGAGGAGGTCTCCAATTATCGAAATGGTTCCCGCGTTGAGGTTTCGGGGACAATGTATCTCAAACACCGTGGTGACAAACTTTATTTCAATCTTTTTACTAACGAAATTCGTACAGCTACGGCAGATGTGAAGGATACGGTCAAAGGCGAATTGGTATTTCGAGGTAAGGTCGGGCAGCATATCGAGGAAAAAAGGGATAAGAAAGACCAGCCTTACACAATGTTCTCGGCATTCAGTACGGAGAAAGTAGAGGATGGCTTTGAATACCAATGGGTACGTTTTTTCTGTTTTGGCAAAGAACGCGAAGCATGGTTACAGCCAGGCGTGCGAGTGGATGCCAAAGGTGAAATAACCCTTTCGGCATATAACGGGAAGGTGAATGTTTCATGCAAGGTGGAAGAACTTGTACAGTATGTAGCAGATTCGTCTAATTCCAATCAGTAAAGGATATGGCCGGATATAAAAAACAGCACACGGACGGGCCGAACAGTGAGGATAAAGCATTAGACCTCTTCGCTGAAATGATGATTGAGAAAATCGAGAGTATCCGTAAGGATTGGAGAAAGCCCTGGTTCACGGAAGGAGCGTTGCAATGGCCCCGCAATCTTTCCGGACGTGAGTATAACGGCATGAATGCCATTATGTTGCTTATACACTGTGAAAAGGAAGGTTACAAGATTCCGCGCTTCTGCACTTTTGAGTGTGTACAACGGCTCAACAAATCCGATAAGGACAATCAGGAGAAACCTCGTGTTTCTGTACTTCGTGGAGAGAAATCATTCCCAATCATGCTGACTACATTCACCTGCATACATAAGGATTCTGGTGAGAAGATTAAGTATGATGACTACAAAAAACTATCTGATAACGAGAAGAAGGAATACAATGTTTATCCGAAGATGCAAGTATTCCGAGTCTTTAACGTGGCACAGACCAACTTGCAGGAGGCAAGACCGGAGTTGTGGCAAAAACTCGAAAAAGAGTATTCGCTATCGAAGATTGAGAACGGAGAACATTTCAGCTTCGCGCCCGTCGATGCGCTGATAAAGGACAATCTGTGGATTTGTCCGATCAAACCACAGCATCAGGATAACGCTTACTACTCTATATCGAAAAATGAAATCGTTGTGCCGGAAAAGGAGCAGTTCAAATCCGGAGAGGCGTTCTATGGAACACTATTCCATGAGATGACACACTCAACCGGTGCGGAAGGAGTCCTTGACCGTATCAAGCCGACAACTTTCGGCTCGGCAGAGTACGCGCGCGAAGAACTGGTGGCCGAGTTAGGCAGCGCATTGGTCGCCCAACGTTACGGCATGACGAAACATATAAAAGAGGACAGTTGTGCGTACCTCAAAGGATGGCTCGACGAATTGAAGGAATCACCGCAATTCATCAAAACAACTCTGTTGGATGTGAAAAGAGCAGCTTCTCTGATTACCCAAAAGGTGGATAAGATTGCACTGGAACTGAAGCATAACATTGATGAAGCACAAACAGCAGCACCGAAAGAAAAAGTGTATTATTCTTCCGTGGCTTATCTTCAGCTTACCGATGACACGATGCGGTTGGACGCATTCAAGGATAAAGGGGACTACGAAGGATTGCTGACTCTCGCCAAGGAGTATTATGACGGTAACGGCATTAACGAAGAATATACTTATTCTTCTCCCATACAGAACCGAGGAGACAATCTTTTGATTGAGGACAAGGATTTTGCTGTGGTGTACAATGGGAGTGTCGGGGGAACTTATGACGTGATGCTGAAATTCACGGAAAAGGAAGTACGCGACCATATCAGGCGTTATGGTATTGAACGTGCTGGAGATACGTTATAAGGGGTAGCCAAGGAGCTGTCTCTTATACACATCTCCGAGCCCCCGAGACGGAGTACCAGCGCG
>NZ_JBCNZM010000240.1:0-5058 GCF_040227615.1 Bacteroides sp. RTP31139st1_H2_RTP31139_211217
ACACCGAACAATTCAAGCTATCAAGCAGCGAGAAACCTATATTCGTACCCGAAAAAGGAAACATCAATCTAAACGAAACTGCCGACGCATTGGTGGTGAAAGGCGAGCGTTTCGAAGCCGTCTTCTCCAAGAAAGAAGGAACTTTGTCGGCGTATACACTGAACAACGTCCCCCTGATGAGCAAAGGACTCGAACTGAACCTCTTCCGTGCTCCCACCGACAACGATAAACAAGTGAGCGGCGATTGGCAACGCAAAGGCCTTTACCAACTGCAAACGGAAACCGGCAAATGGGAAACCCGCCAAGAGGAGGACAGAATAACCCTGCACATCCGGAACTGCCACAAAGGCAAACTCGGCTTTGAGTATCGCACAGAAATGGAATACACCGTAAATGCCGACGGTTCCATCATGGTGAACAGCGTCATCATGCCGGTATCCGACGGCGAAATCATTCCGCGCGTGGGCTATCGGATGGAACTGCCCGAAGGCTTCGAGCGTATGCGCTGGTATGGACGTGGCCCATGGGAAAACTACACAGACCGCAAGGACGCCACTCCAATAGGCGTATACGAAAGCACAGTATCGGACCAATGGGTGGACTATGTAAAGCCTCAGGAGATGGGCAACCACGAAGAGGTGCGCTGGATTTCCATCACCAACGCCGACGGTATGGGCTTCGTGTTCGTGGCAGGCGGCCAAATGGCGGCTTCCGCCCTGCATGTCAGAGCGCAAGACATGGCAGACCCCGACCATCTGCAAAAACTGATTCACAAATACGACATCCCGATGCGCAAGGAGACAGTTCTTTGCCTCGATGCCCACAACCGTCCCCTGGGCAACGCAAGCTGCGGCCCTGGCCCGATGAAGAAATACGAACTGCAAGCAGCTCCCGTAGCATTCGGCTTCATCATGATGCCTCTGGAAAGAAGCTACACGCAAAGCGAGCTTACCAGGAAAGCGCGTGTACAGATGCCTGCCTGCATGCCCGTAATGGCAGAGCGCGACAACAACGGCTATCTGCAAATGAGTACCGGAACTCCGGAAGCCACCATCTTCTACAGCCTTGACGGCAACGGATACCGGGAATACACGGCACCGTTCGAGTTCATCGACGGTGGAAAGGTACAGACATACGCTGTTTCCGAAAAGTTGGGCAAGAGCCTTGTCACCACTGTGGAACTACCCATATTCGTAGACCACTCGGCATGGAAGATAGTCTTCTCCAGCAGCGACAGCCAAGGAGAAGAGGCGCAAAACGCCATCGACGGAGACCCTTCCACACATTGGCACACCCGCTGGCACGAACCCGTTCCGGAGTTCCCTCACAGCATTGTGGTAGACATGGCTTCCCTGCTGGTAGTGGACAAGTTCATCTACACGGCGCGACATTCCAATGACAACGGCCACGTCAAAGACTACGAGCTAAGCTTCAGCAAAGACGGAAAGAATTGGGAAGGCACCGTCAAAGGCACATTCTCCAATCTGACGTCCGCCCAAACCATAACATTGGAAACACCCGTCACCGCCCGTTACTTCAAATTCATCCCCTTGTCCGAAATGCACGGCAGGAAGTGGGCTTCGGCAGCCGAACTGGACGTAAGCATCCTGAAAAACATCAG
Organism: Bacteroides sp. RTP31139st1_H2_RTP31139_211217; assembly: GCF_040227615.1. Taxonomy (NCBI): domain Bacteria; kingdom Pseudomonadati; phylum Bacteroidota; class Bacteroidia; order Bacteroidales; family Bacteroidaceae; genus Bacteroides; species Bacteroides sp. RTP31139st1_H2_RTP31139_211217. The sequence continues at coordinate 1,622 of NZ_JBCNZM010000240.1, forward strand.
CGGAGCATCCCAGAGACAGACAGTGGTCTCCGCAGACAGCGATGCGGACAACAGCATGAAGCTGGCGGCAGACGGTAACATAAACAGCTATTGGCACACGGTACACAACCAGTTCTACATAGCCCCCTACCCCCATGAGGTGCATCTTGCCCTATCCCAAGAAGCCACAGTAAAAGGCATCCGCTACACTCCGCGGCAAGACAGCGAAGAAGGACGGATAGCTTCCTACGAAGTATATACAAGCAAGGACGGACAGAATTGGGGCAAACCGATTGCTTCCGGCACTTTCGCCACGGGCAAAGCAACGCAAACCGTAGAATTCGCGCCCTGCCGGGCACGCTATGTGAAACTATCGGGATTATCGGCGCATGACAAAGGTCAGAAGGCTGCCGTAGCAGAACTGGAAATAATCCTGGAAGAATAATCTTAGAGAAAAAACTATTAACCATGGAGTTTCAAGGCTTGTGCAAAAACTTGTACAAGTCCTGAAATTCCACGTTTTCTCCTATAAGTAAAAATCACTTTCCCTTCACTATCCGCTTAATATCATTCAGCTTGTTCAGCGCCTCCAGCGGCGTCAAGTTATTCACATCCAGATTCAGTATCTCATCGCGTATCTGGCACAGCACCGGGTCGTCGAGCTGAAAGAAGCTGAGCTGCATACCACCGCGTGTCTCTCCCACTTCCACCATCGGTTTGCTGGAAATCCCCTGCTGGCGGTTGTCTGTTTCCAGTTGTTTCAGAATGTCATTGGCACGCTTCACGATGCTTTTGGGCATACCCGCCATTTTGGCTACATGAATACCGAAGGAGTGTTCGCTGCCACCGCGCTCCAATTTGCGCAGGAAGATGACTTTGTTATCTATCTCCTTCACCGAAACGTTGTAGTTCTTAATACGCTTGAAGCTTTTCTCCATCTCGTTCAACTCATGGTAGTGCGTGGCAAACAAGGTGCGTGCCTTCGCCTTTGGATGCTCATGGATATGCTCCACAATCGCCCAGGCGATGGAAATACCGTCGTACGTAGAAGTACCACGTCCCAGCTCGTCGAACAGCACCAGGCTGCGGGGAGAAAGGTTGTTCAAGATATCCGCCGCCTCGTTCATCTCCACCATAAAGGTAGACTCGCCCACGGAAATATTATCGCTGGCACCCACACGGGTGAATATCTTATCCACCAAACCGATATGGGCACTCTCCGCAGGCACGAAACTGCCGATTTGAGCCAGTAGCGTAATCAGCGCCGTCTGCCTCAGCAAAGCGGACTTACCCGCCATGTTGGGACCCGTAATGATGATAATCTGCTGCGTCTGGCTGTCCAGCATCACATCGTTGGCAATATACTTCTCGCCGATGGGGAGCTGCTTCTCAATGACCGGATGCCGTCCCTGATGGATTTCCAGCACATCGTCGTCGGCAATGACGGGGCGTATATAGTTGTTCTCGCGCGCCGCTGTGGCAAAGGAGAGCAGGCAGTCCAACCGTGCTATCTGGTTCGCATTGATTTGAATGGCAGGAATGAACTCGCTCAAAGATTGTACCAGCTCTGCATAGAGTTGTGTTTCCAGTACCAGTATCTTGTCCTCCGCGCCGAGAATCTTCTCCTCGTATTCCTTCAATTCCTGGGTAATATAGCGCTCGGCATTGGCAAGGGTCTGCTTGCGTATCCACTCTGCCGGCACCTTGTCCTTATGCGTGTTGCGCACCTCGATGTAGTAGCCGAAAACATTGTTGTAGCCTATCTTCAAACTGGGAATCTCTGTCAGTTCGCTCTCGCGCTGCTGTATCTGCAACAGATAATCCTTGCCGGAGTAGGCAATCCGGCGCAACTCGTCCAGCTCGGCACTGACACCGGATTTGATGACACCTCCCTTATTAATCAATAACGGCGGGTCATTGTCTATCTCCCGGTCAATACGGTCGCGGATAGACTGGCAGATATTCAACTGCTCGCCTATATGATTCAAGCTGGCATTATCGGCATCCATGCAAGCTGCCTTGATGGGTTCTATCGCCTGCAAAGCCACCTTCAACGCCACCACCTCACGCGGAGAGACACGCCCTACCGCCACTTTGGAGATGATGCGTTCCAAGTCGCCAATCAAATGCAACTGCTCTTCTATCAACTCTTTGAAATCGGGCTGGCGGAAAAAGTATTCCACCACATTCAGCCGCTCGTTAATCGGCTGCACGTCCTTCAACGGGAATACCAGCCAGCGTTTCAGCAGGCGGGCACCCATCGGGCTGATGGTCTTGTCTATCACATTCAGCAGACTACTGCCACCGTCGTTCATCGACCCCATCAACTCCAGGCTGCGCACCGTGAACTTATCCAGGCGGACATACTTATTCTCCTCGATGCGTGCCAGCGAAGTGACATGCCCTATCTGCGTATGCTGCGTCATGATGAGGTATTGCAGGATGGCTCCCGAAGCGATGATACCGTTCTTGAGATGCTCCACACCGAAGCCTTTCAAGTTCTTCACCTCGAAATGCTTCAGCAGCTTTTCGCGAGCAGATGTCTCGGTAAACACCCAGTCGTCCAACTCGAAGGTGAAGAACTTGCTGCCGAAGTTTCCTTCGAACATCAGCCGCTTGCCACGCTCGAAAAGCACCTCTTTGGGGGCAAAGTTGTTCAGCAGCTTGTCCACATAGTCGAAAGGTCCTTCCGCCGTCAGAAATTCGCCCGTAGATATGTCCAGGAAAGCCACACCGCAGGCACCCTTACCGAAATGCACGGCAGCCAGGAAGTTGTTCTCCCGGTAGTTCAGCACATTGTCGTTGATGGAAACTCCCGGCGTCACCAGCTCCGTGATGCCGCGCTTCACCAGTTTCTTCGTCAGCTTCGGGTCCTCCAACTGGTCGCAGATGGCCACACGCTTGCCGGCACGTATCAGCTTGGGCAGATAGGTGTCGAGCGCATGATGCGGGAAACCCGCCATTTCGATGGTTTTCCCCTTGCCATTGGCACGTTTGGTCAAGGTAATACCGAGGATTTCGGACGCGACGACGGCATCGGTGGAATAGGTTTCATAGAAGTCACCACAACGAAACAGCATGACAGCATCGGGATGCTTTGCCTTCAAGTCGAGGAACTGCTTCATCATCGGGGTAAGGACAATATCTTCGTGCATACAAGTCTTTAATTTTTAATTTCCAAAGCTTTGAGCCAAGAGAGCAGGAAATCGTCAAGTAAGACCCAAAACTTAATGTGACAAAGATAATTCTTTTTTAGAAAACAGCCACGGAGAGGCTTCAAAACCTTAGCAAGCCTTAACAAAGAGACGCATTTTCCTAAAACATGTTATAAAACAGTCTTTTTTATTTGCTTTATTTGGAGATAAGCAAAAGGTTCGTACCTTTGCAATGTGTTTTTCATAGTATTAGATTTAAGGTTAACAAAGGTTGGAGTACAGCGGTACTCCTTTTTTTATGCC
>NZ_JBCNZM010000241.1:0-5037 GCF_040227615.1 Bacteroides sp. RTP31139st1_H2_RTP31139_211217
ATACTGCATGGCGATGGAGGACACCTGTGCCATAATAGCAGGGACACTGAGGTATGCAGTCAGGCGTAACTGCTGCCCCAGCGTCATACTCTTCCCTTCGCGGATAAGCGACAACAAGTAATCGGTCTTTCCCTTTTTTATTCCCATCAGGCTATTTGCAAAGGCATCAGTCGGTGAAACAAGTTTTCTCGTCCCAAAGCTTCAACTCACAGTCGGCAGGTGCCTTTATATTTTCATCGAGAATGATTTCCCCATAGCTTTCGGCAGTGATACTGCCTGTCCGTGGATTCTTCACCCCACCTATAGCCCCCTTGATGGTTGCCTGCACCGAACTGTATTCGAAAGCCCGGTCGCAGTCGGGACCAAAGGTACAATTCTCCAATACGAGGTCGTGGGCATAGCAGAGCGGTTGCTCACCGGTTATATGGCAGTTCACCAACCGGAGATTGTGCGAATGCCAGCCGAGATATTCGCCATTGAGTTCGGAATCGTAGATTGTCACATTCTCCACCTCCCAGAAAGCATCCTTTGTAGTGACTTTGGCATTGCGCAACTCTACATTCTTCACATACTGGAAAACGTATTTGCTGTCGCTCTCCAATCCGTCTATGCGGATGTCGCTACTGAACATGAACGGATAAGTTCCTCCATGCAACTTCAGATTTCTGATGTTCAGATTCTGGCAACGCCAGAATACTTCATCGGCATCGTTCATCTCTACATTCTCAATTTCGATGTCGTGCATCTCGCGGAACATTTTGGGTGCGTCGATACGCGTATCGGTCATTTTCAGATGGTCGGAATACCACAGTGCCGAACGCCCGCCGACATCGAAAAAACAACGGTCGATTACAAACCCGTGAACATACCAGAAGGGGTAATTCCCTTCGAATCGACAATTGACAGCTTCGATGTTGCTGCATTCCTTGATGGCTGATTCTCCGGCATGGATAATTACATTCTCCAAACGTAAGTCATGTGATTCAAACAAAGGTCTTTCTCCGCCGAATGCTGTATTTGATATTATTCTCATCTTGTTTTCAATGTTATAATTATTACTCTATTCTCTTTATCAATTTCGCGGGGACACCGCCTACTATTGTATTCGCTTCCACATCTTTCGTCACAACCGCTCCAGCTCCCACCACAGCATTGTCACCGATTGTCACTCCTGGAAGAATCGTCGCATTAGAACCTACCCAGACATTCCTACCCAATACAATCGGTGCCGGATAGGTAGTTTGGCGTTCTTCCGGAGGCAAACCATGATTGAGCGTTGCAAAGACTACATTATGCCCGATTTGGCATCCGTCACCGATTATCACACCACCATGGTCCTGAAAATGACAGCAGGCATTAATAAATACGCCTTCGCCCACTGTAATATTCTTCCCGAAATCGGTATAGAACGGTGGGAATACCCGGAACGATGACGGGACTTGATAACCGAACAATTCGGAGAGTAACCCACGTACCTCGTCCGGTGTATGATATGCCGTGTTCAGCCGGAAAGTGATGCGTCTGGCTTCATTGCTCATTTTGTCCATAAAGCGATGTATCTCCTCCGTATCAAGCGCTTGACGCGTCTTTACATATTCCTTGAATTCGTTCGTAGTCATAGTGCCCTTATTAATCCATTCTTATCTTCTTTCAAATCTCACAAGTATATCTCCAGGCACACTCAACATTTCAATGCCATTGCCATCAACACGACCGATTTTAATCAAAGTATCACTATAAGACCCATTCTTACAAAAAATTGCCACATTTCCCCATGGGGCATAGATGGTTATATCACCGGCAATAGGAGCACAGCCACGCGTAACACCTTCAATTGCCAGAGCCGGAGAGGGATAGAAGATTTTTTCTGTAGTATTATTGTAATCATTCAACGTAACCTCCAATGGCAGACGAGCAAGAAAATCCTGTGTGGCGGCATTGTCCTCCATAGTGGCAGTAATGGTACGATTGCTAACCATGATATTTACCTGCAATGAAGATACATCCGGAACTTCGGATTCATTCTCATCTTCCCCACCCGATGGTCCGGAAAGTTCAGGATGTTCGGGTGTAAACGGTTCATCACCTGAATCTTCGCAGGCTGCCATTGCCAGAACGGTCATCAGCATCATAGAAATTAATAGTAATTTTTTCATATTCATCTTTCTGTTGATTTTATAATTATCTTTAGGATTATTAATGATGATGCAAAAATAGGCAGTATCCGTCATATGCCGTGTAGACAAATCCCCGGTATCTATACCCAAATTACGGATTATGCTTTTCCTCCGGCTACTAAATCATGGTCCTATAAAGCAAAAACTCCCGCAATCGTTTAAATTACAGGAGTTTGGATGGTATTACTTAAGTTTATCGTATTCTTCATCCGTCACCGGTTCCAGCCACTCATTAGAAGTATCCTCACCGGGAACTTCGAAAGCAAGATGGGCAAACCAACCATCAGAAGCGGCACCGTGCCAATGCTTCACATTTGCAGGGATATGGATAACCGTACCGGGTAGAATCTCTACTGCCTGCTTGCCTTCTTCTTGATACCATCCACGACCGGCAACACCGATAAGCATCTGCCCACCGCCTTTAGTAGCGCGGTGTATGTGCCAGTTATTGCGACAACGAGGCTCGAAAGTGACGTTAGAGATGGAAACCTGCTCGCGTGAAACGGGAGCAAGATAACTGTTGCCTATGAAGTACTGTGCATATGCAGTGTTCGGTTCCCCAATGGGGAAAATCATTTCACGCTGGAATGCGGCTTTGGCATCTTCACCGGCAGTGTCCTCTGCCCATACACCTTTGGCCAGATTAAACGCTGCCCACGCTTTGGGCCAACCGGCATAAAAACCGATATGGGTGATGATTTCGGCAATCTCCGTACGGGTAATACCGTTCTTCTTTGCCGACTGAAGGTGGAACACGAGCGAATTATCCGTGATACCCTGACTGATAAGAGAGGTAATGGTTACTAAACTACGGTCACGCAGACCGAGTTTGTCGGTGCGGCTCCAGACCTCGCCAAAGAGGACATCGTCGTTTAGTTCCGCAAATTTAGGAGCAAACTCACCCAACTGGGTGCGTCCTGCTGTCTGTACTATCTTTTCTTGTGCCATAACATTGAGTGTTAAAATACTGAATACTGAAATTAAAAAAATCTTGTTCATAGTCGTTCTATTTATTGCATGAAGTTATTGAGCTTGTTAGCCGGATTAAGTGGCGTCTGGTCAGACAAGACCAATGATTTGACCATGCGCAACGTTCCTTGCTTGTATTTCTGAAAGTGTTCTGATGCAATATGTTTTACATAAGCCGCATGGCTCGCATAGGTTTCGAGAATAGTCACCTTGCAGGGATTCTCCTTCTCGCCGACCGCATACATAGTCAGCACGCCCGATTCGGTACGCAGAGAGATTTCGCCTACTTCGGTTGCGTATTTCATATACTCGTCGAGATACTGCGGATAAACCTCGATTTTCGACAACCGCACGATACCGTCAGCACTCATCGGCTCTTTGGCGCACATACCCGGCCGCTTATCCAGATTCAGGCATTTGCCGATAATCTCTCCCGTGGCAAGGTAGGAATAGGTCGGAAATTCAAACAATACGGGTTTCAGCTTCGTATAGTCAAGTTTCCCGTTATTATCAAGCACTTCAGGAGCAGCGTATGTATTGACTATCGCACAAATGAAATTGTCGAAACCTTCAGTTTCATAGATGTCTACCACCTCACACTCCATGGTGAGGGGTGATGCGTCTATAACGGGGGTACCGTTTTCGCCAATATGGTAGGCAAACACCTCCGACTTATCGACCGTCGCACCGCTTACACTTCCCACATAGTCAGCTTTCGGCAATATTTCACGACTCACTAGATTGACGGAAAGTCGTTTTGAGTCCTTTATCCCTTGATTAGTGTAATGGCTTTTACTCATGCTGATGAGTATCCGGTCATGTCCAATAACACCCGTATGCCCTACCACTAGCCAGTTTACTTTCCCTTCAACCTCTGCCCCGACAACCGTCATCGGCTTGGGATAGAGCGCCAACAGATTTCCGAGATTTTTCTTGTTCGTTTCCATTATATTGGGTTGAACGGTGTTCTCCTTTACGGGAATACTGCACGACATTATGACAAGCAGTGACAGAACTCCTAAAATTGTTTTTGTCATACGTTATATTACTCTATTTTTCTTGCTAAACTTCTGATGACAAAGGTACCGCGATAGCACAAGCGAAGGTGTATATGATTTACGGATATTTGTACCCGAATTCCCGATTATACCGCAAGAAAGTTCAAGTTCATCAGATGAGTATAGTAAGACTGGCAGAAATCCCACGAATAATCCCACGCATGATTTGTTTTTAATCGTTATTCTCTGCCGATATAGAAAACAAAAAAAGCTCTGAAATCCTTGAATTTCAGAGCTTTGCTTTAATTTATTATTTACTTTCGCGGTGCGTACGGAACTAACACATTTTACTATCATACTGATAATCAGTAAAATACTTGTTAAAAATATATTAATGGTATCATATTTATATCATCTCCGCTTATTTTCTTCTATAATTTTATGCAAAGCTTCTATTTGCATCATTGCACCCTCATAAGCCGCTTTATAATTGACATTCGCATCAATATCCGTCTCAATCATATTCCCTTTGCCAGTACAAAGCCACTTCACATTCAATTCCGGGAACTTATCCACAATACGAGCTATTATATCAGTTCCAATAGCCCCCTTCCCGTTCCTTATGGAGTTATAGATGTATCTATTTGACAATTCACAATAAGCCTCAAACGAGTTCTCACCTTTGACAACTCCCTTATCACGTGCATACCTTGCAAATTTTCGTAATCTGTCAATAGCCCTTTCTTCCATATCAAATAATCTTTTGACTTATTATGCGTAATGCTTGCCACATCCCCCTTATTTCTCTTCTCTCGACATCTAACTGGCCATGCTTGGGGTTATCAGCCTTTAAAGTCAGCACATTATCCAAGAAAAGACTGTTTTTCAATATC
>NZ_JBCNZM010000242.1:0-2809 GCF_040227615.1 Bacteroides sp. RTP31139st1_H2_RTP31139_211217
AGGAAGGAGACATCGAATAGCTTATTGTCAATTCTCAGGACTCCCCTGCAGTTGTGGGAAGTCGCAGCTCCTATTTCACATAAATATTTTACGTCTTTCCATTCCATTCCTGAACCGGCAGAATTATCGCTTTGGGGTTCGATATACCTTAGTTCACCATCCGCAAACCGTTGCAGGATTGTAGCATGCCCGCCCCCGCTTTTCCAGCCGATACTCAATTCATACACGCCTTCTTCCTTACATACCTCATTGAAATACTCCATGTACCTTTTAGGGGTCATTTTCAAGTACCCTTTGTGCGCAAGCCAGCTGTTTATACTTATATGTTGCGCCGGAGTACCGTCGGTGTTTTTCCAGACTTCAAAAGCACGTCCATTACTCAGGTATTCAAGTTTAGACCCTGCGACATTGCCTTTGGCGGTAATATCCCATCCACGTAATCGTAAAGCGTATGCCGGTGCGCAAGTCTGGCAGTTGATACTGTATGGAGTATCCCGTTTTTTATCGTAATCGCTGTTCTTCCGGTATCTGTTTCCCCTTTTATCACGATATATCCCGTTAGGATCAGGAATATACTCGTCCACGTGTTTGGGATTCGCATTCTGTTTATCCGCCTTATCCACATCCATAGGTTTTCCTTTTTTGATTTTAAGAGCCTTTTCCATTTCGAGGTTGTTCCGGGCAATGGCCATTTTTTCCTCCCCGGTAAGGTAGTCCGGCATTTCCGCAATCATCTCGTCAATACGGGCCATAAGTTTATCCACCGCTTTATGGGCACCCTTGTGGGCTTCTGCCTGATATGGATGATTGTCGGAAAACAGTTTGCCGTCCGTTCCCGGATTGTTATCCAGTCCGGGCTGGGGCTTGTTCTTGTCGTCTTCGTCCGGAAGTGGTGTCGGCTCCTCGTCGGTGGCAGTGAGGTCGCACTTGCAGTTCCACCGGTCGCCCGGTCGGTGGATGTTCCAGAACGTGTCATCAATCGGCCGGATGGTATTCCAGAACGGGCGGTGGTCAGCCCCCGGATGAATGGAGGTGGACGGTAGCCATTTGAGGTTGGGCAGAATATCGCGTTCGCGCAGGAACTGTTGCCAGTCAGCCGCCTGATGCGCCCGGATGACCGCCGTATCATACTCCGTCCGCAGCCAGTGACGAACCTGATGGGAAGCAATGGGCAAGACTTCCTGTACCCATTTGTCGAACGGTTTTAAAATGCCGTTTGAATCCAATAAAAGTCGTGCCATGTCATTCTGCATACGATGTACCTTGAATGCCGAGAATACGGCATTGTTCCGGAGTATGGCATTTCTGAAATCCTCGTCCGGAGTAATGGCCTTGGATTTGCTGAACCCTTCCTTTGCCGCCTTGTCCATCTTTGCCCATATTTCATTGAACAGGTTGATTTCGATTTCGGTTGCCGGATGAAAGTCCCTGCTGTATATGTTCAGCAAGGCACGCCGCAGCACCTCTTCGGAGAAGTCAAACTCCATGGAGACGCTGCCATTATCAGCCGCATACAGTCTGTCGACTACCAGTCTAAAGCTGCCCCGTCTGCCGGGGCTTTCACGAAAAAACCTTTGAGCCAGTTCCGGAAGTTTCTTTTCTGTTTCGGTGTCGGTTCATCATCCCGTCCCTTATTCGCTGGCTCCGGCTCCTTCTTCGGGCTTGGAATCCGGTCGGCTTGTTCAGCCGTCTTTTGTTCCGCCTTCAGCTGCTCGTAATTGGCCGGTTTGTCGATACCGAATTCCTCATAGAGATAATCGTCGTCGATGGGGATGTTGAAGTTCTTCTTCAGCTGCGTGAGGATGGATATTTTGGTACCGGCATCCGTTTCTTTCGGTTCCGGAAAGCAGAATGTCCCCCCTTCAGTATTGATGCCCATGCGCAGCAGAATGTCCGTCATGTCGTAATTCAGCACGTTGAGCACGTATTTCCGGTCAGCCTCCAGTACCTTGTCCTCTACTTTCTTATGAACCGTACCCAAAGCCTGTGTGCCTTTTTCGGACGATTCGGTTGTCAGCGTATTGCCCAGTATCAGTTTGGAAATTTCGTTGTTGCACCGTTCGCAGAGGCGTTCATAGACATCGGCAGACCCTGTTTTGTTTCCGGCTTCCGTAAGTTTGAGTTCCGTGTCCTTGGCATGAAAGAACTGCGCCAGACTTCCGGCGTTGGCCGCATCCTCCATGGCCCGCTGGCGGGACTCGTCGTCGTCGGAGTCATAGATATATTCCTGTATGGGCATGCCGAATACCTCGGAGAACTGTGCCCAGTCGCCCGTGGTGTTACGTTTGTAAATGACCCAAGGTGCAGCCTTGGCCAACAGCCCCAAATCGGACGGTGAACCCACAAAAAGCAGGTCGGTATATTCATTCCAGGAATGGCCGGTAATGTCCGTCTGGTGGCGCAGGATGAGTTCCCTGACCGGATCCACATGCTTGCGCGGTACCAGGTCATAATCCACCCACTCCTGCAGCTTGTAGAACTGGCAGAGCGAGAAGCCCCAGAATTTCGCATCAAGGATGTCACCCACCAGCCGGTTGAACCAGGGCGACTGTATCTGTTCGTTGATTTTATCGTCGGGCTTCCCGTCCACCCGGAATTCCATGTTGGAGCACAGCACGGCATTCTTTCGCTTTTCGAGCACACAGGAAAGGTGGGTATCCATCAGAATGTCCTCGTAGAGGTCATAAAGTTTGTAACGTCGCGAGAAATCGACATTCTCGGCCGCCCTTACGGCTGCCATGTAGTCGGAAATGTCCAGCCCGAAGCGTTTGGGCTGTGTGAGCACAATCACATTCGGTCTCTTTTGTCC
>NZ_JBCNZM010000242.1:2819-5031 GCF_040227615.1 Bacteroides sp. RTP31139st1_H2_RTP31139_211217
TCCCGGCAACGTGAAGTTTCCCCCTACGGTGATGATGCCGGCTTTGTTGTTTTTTCTGTTTTTCTTTTTCATGATGCTTGCTTTTTACCAGTGGTTCGTTCGTTTGCGGTTGCTTTGAATGCGGAAATCCGACCTGCCCGCCCTTTGTTCCTCGGGCAGCAGCGGAGCCCCTTCGATTGAAATGTCCTCGTCGGCCACCGCCTTCATCCATTCCACCGCCCGTTCGTAACGATCCTTGCGTACCTGGGAAAGTTTCTGCGGGTTGTGGATGCAGAAGATGTGATAGACCGTCATATCGATGACCATCATCAGCACGAGCTGGTTCCGGTTGTCCCCGGTGGCCGCAAAAATCTTGTTGCAGTCGTAGCGTTTGCTCAAATAACACCGCATTTCGGCAATGGCCCTGTCCTCGCAAACCTCAATGACCGTTTCGTCTTCGCGAACCAGTGCGTCGAGGATGTCTCGGTGGATGCTCGCATCGTAATCGGTAAGTTCAACAAATTTGCTCATAGTCCTATTGTTTTAGAGTTGTCATAATCTTTTCTTATTCCGTTTTCTTACATCCTTCCGTGATCGGAATACGGGCGGTTCAATGCGCCTGATCAGTTCGTCAATGATACGGTTCGCCCCTTCGACCGCATCCGGTCCGTCGGCCGGATAGCGCATGGTCAGGGTGAACAACTTGAACTGATCCTCCAGTTCCTTCATGTGCGGATTGTCCCGTTCAGCCTCGTTGAGGATGAGGTTCCCCTCGCGGTTGAGCGGTTCAAGGTTGGCCTCGATGCGCGTAGCCTTGTCCGTCTTCTTCTCCTCGTCGCCCCGGATGAACAGCGCAATCTTCTGTTCGCGGCGTACTTTTGCCACCAGCGGTTTGAACACCTGTTGGAAGAAAGGGTCCTGCAGCTTGTTGTTCTCCATGTAGCAATAGACATTGGTCTTGCCCCCGACAAATTCAAGCATCCGGACATACCAGTCAATGAACTCCGCATTGAGCGCCTGTGCCAGGAAAGTCTTGATGACGTAAAGCCTGCCACCCAATTTGCCACAGAGCGAAACCGTCTTGAAGGATTTGCCTTTCTTACCCTTGCTTTCGCCCGGTGCCGGGTCGCCATACACCACGAGGAACTTGAATTTGGAGAGTGCCGGAACCTTGCCGTATGCAATGTTCTCGAATACCTCGCCCACGGAAATCGGGTTGTTGAAATATTCTCCCTGTGCCGCCTTTTTGGATATTTTGGACAGTGTGCGGTCGATGTCCTCTTCCGAGTTCTTTTCCGGCCATGTGGAAAAACCGTTTTTGTCGCGGATGTTCACGATGTCCCAGGAGTCGGCCATTTCGCCCGCCCTCACCACGCAGCAGTCCTTGGCGATGATGTTTCCGCAGAAGATGACCAGTGTAGGTTCGGAAATGGACCTTGTGGGATACAGCGCATTTTCCCACCAGTCCCAGCGCTTCTGGATGATGTCCGGGTTCTTGGTATCCTCGTCCGTATCAAAGTCATCGACCAGCAGCACGTCGGGACGTATGGCCTCGTTTCGCGAACCACGCGGAGATTGTCCGGCACCCAGTGCGCGGAAAGAGACCTTCCCTTTGGTGGTGAATTCATCCTCGGTCCATGAGCCCGGCAGTTCCTGTTTGCCGTAGTATGCCATGATGCGTCCGTTGGCTTCGAGATTGGCCCGGTAGGGATCGAGCAGGCGCACCGCATTGTCCTTGCTGTTGGAGGTCAGAATCACATTCTTTTTGCGTCCGGTAAGCGTGAGATTCATGACGATGAACATGGTGACGGTGGATTTGGCCAGCTCACGGCTCCAAGAAAGCACCTCAAACCATTCATCGTGTGCAATGATCCGCCGGATAGCCTTTTTCTGGAAGTCGGCAAATTCATATTTGGCATAATTCGGAAAAAAGAACTTGATCCATTCTATGGGATGTTTCTCAAGATATTCCCGGTGTTTTTCCCGTTCGGCTGCCGTCATGTTCCTATCGACCGGTGTAGCCCTTGCGATGTCTTCTTTGTACTTCTCCCAATCGAGGAGAGCGAGTCTGTCAGTCTGTTTCATTGTCTATCCCTTTATAATTTGTCTTTAATGTACGCATCGGCCAGCCGGGTGATTTCCTTTGCCTTTTCGAGGTCGGCCGCCCGTACCCAGTCGATGAGCCCGGTGAGGACACTGATGATGTCGGCAATGCCCACTTCCTGTTCCATGT
>NZ_JBCNZM010000243.1:0-4860 GCF_040227615.1 Bacteroides sp. RTP31139st1_H2_RTP31139_211217
AGGTAACAGTGGATATACGTGTATTTTTGCAGATACGTCAATGTCTTTTTCAGATTACTGATCGAGTTCATAATAAGGTGGTCACAGGGAGCATTAATACAAATGGCACTATCGTCCGTCTGTTTGAGAGTCAGATAGGACAGAAAGTCCATGAACCCTTCAAACAGGCAGACACGGCTCTGTGTCTCACCACGCGATTGGAGTATCAAAGAAATGTCCTTGTTCTTGATACATCCTTTATAATAAGGGTTTCGCACCTCGTATCCACCGGAGATGTTGCCAAAAGCCAGTGCAAAGTAACGTCGCTGGCGCAGTTCGTAATGCACTTCCTTACAGAACATTCGTCCGATATCCGAATCAATCATACGTGAATGGAGATATGAGAACAGTGCGTGGTGTCGCAGCGGCACGATAATCAGATTTTTCATGTCGGCTTCCACGGGTCGGAACGTTGTGGGCAATGTCCGGGTTTTCGGTAGCGATACACCATTGACATGCCGTTCGATGTATGCTAATGCTTCACTCACACTTTTTGTTTCGCAAAGGTACTTACCCAGTTCCACAAGGTCGCCTCCGGTGGCCTCGCCAAAATCATACCATTCATTCAGCCGGTCATTGACTTTGAACGATGGCGTCACCTCTTTCCTGAGAGGCGAAAGATACCAGTATTGCTCTGATTTCATATACTGCGCACGGTGGCCGAGCTGGGCCAAAAAGTCCACGATACGCACTCGTTTTGCTTCATCTATGGTCATATTCAAATTCTTTTCACTTGTTTGCGCAAAAGCGGTTTAGTTTAGTTTGCGACCCTATATATATAAATACTAAATTAAACTGAATTATATAGGCCCGCGCCCGCTCTCATTCTTCATCGAAAAGCATGGTTTCTGCCTGTGTCATGTCATAATAAAAAAGTTTATCTCGTTTGATAACCAGTTTTAAGGTGTCAGTCAGATATTGCAGCAGTTTGACCATTACGTTTCTCCCACGCTTAAATCCGATTGCCTCGTAAGCTGTCATCATGGCTTGCAGCATATTTTCAAACCCACGGATAGGTTTGTCTCCAAACGCAGCGGAAAGGGCTTCACGGTGCTGTTCGACGCTTAGTTCCATAAAACCCGTCCGCTGTTTCGGTTTCTGATGTGGGGCATTCTCAAACAAATGCCCTTCTGCGAGAACCGGGAGCCCGCCCTCATTAACAGTGAAAGCAAAGGGTTTAAACTCTTTCTCACGGATGTGTAACGCATGAACCTCGCTGACGTTGGGACAATCGTTGTTTTTGCTGATGACCAGTACAGTCTCCGCCTTGTTGCTCATTTCCGTACCGATATGCCCGCGCACATTGTTATCTCCTTTATTCAAGTGTAGCACACAGTGGATATGCAGGTCATACTTTGATGACCACTCCATCATCTTGTTAATGACTTCCACGGACTCACCGGTGCTGTTTATGTCAAGCATCAGGTCACGGATACCGTCGATGATAACAAGTCCGTATCCTTTTCTTTGACGTAAGGCGTAGTCGATGACCCCAATGCGTATTGCCGGAGAGTATTCGCGCAAGCAAATAAAGTCGAGGTTTTCACTGTCGGTTGTAGTGGGCAGTCCGGCAAGCCGCAAGATGCGTTCCAGTACATTATGACAATGAAAGCGGCTCTGTTCCGTGTCCACGTACAGAATCTTACGTTTACCTTCCGGGAGGTGCGCCCGGTAGTTCAGCACTTGTTTTCCTGCCAGCGATGCAGCGACAATGGCCGAAACGTTAAATGTTTTTTTTGATTTCGCCTTGCCGGTTGATGCGCTGAAGTTGCCGAGCGTAGCAATGGTCGAGTTGTCTATCCAGATAATCTGTGGCGGCGTTTCATAGGTGTCCGTCGCCCGAATCTGCGAGGCGGAGAGGATATCCGATAAGAAATCCTCCTCCGGCCTCATATCCACATTATAGTCAGTTCTTCTTTCGTTTTCCATGGCGTCTTTGATTAAAGAAAGGTTGTGTGGCAGCGGCCTCGTTTGCCATACGTGCTGCTTCATCTACGGTTGGTTCATAATTCTGCAAAAGCCATTCATCCAGATCTTCTTTGGCGAAATATATCATTTTGCCACGTGGCTTGTAATGCGGAATCTCCTTGCCTGATGTTAGCTTGTACAGCATACTCTCGGATATTCCGATATACATACAAGCCTCTTGGAAGGTAAACACCTGTTTGGTGGTATATATATTTTTTTCCAGCAATGCGATGCGTTCCAACAGACTCTCTATCGGATCTAATTTCTTTAGGATGGCTTCGACGCTTGTAAGCCGTTCACTCAGCCGTTCCATGAATGTCAATCTATTATTTTGCATAAATGAGTTATTATAAAATTAGACAATGGAAGTATGCCCTCCGTTATGTAGCGCGCTAACGGAGGGCAAAGATAGGGCAACCCAAAAGGTCAGCATGAGTTTGCACCGTGATAGTAACCACGTATCACGGCAACTATCACGCTTTTACCTTTCACATACTTCGCTTATTGGCACTTCTTACCACTCTCTCAGTTCATCAATGGCTCGCCTGATACCGTAACCTGCTGATGTCATGTTGTTGCGTAGAGCAGACAGAGCGGATGAAAGGCTTGAAGCTGAAACGAATCCTTTTCCGTCCTTGGTTTGTAAGAACCGTCCATTACTGAGAACGGTCTGCCATTTGGCTTGGATGAACGAGTGTTCAAGGAGTGTATCGAACAGGATGGCCACATGACGGATATTGTTTACACGAATACAGAATCCTTCCTTGCAGGAAAGCAGGGCTTCCATATCTTCCACGTGTAGGGTAGAAACGCAAAACAGATGATAAGCATTGGCACAAGCCGTAATACCTATCATCTGTTTACGAGTGAGATTGCATCCAAAAGAAAGAGGATAAATCCTTGTCGGGCCGTCTTTGCAGTACGTGATGGACTGTGATGGTGGCACAAACATATCATACATTCGTTTCAGTTCCATACACTTCTCGAACGAGAAGTCTGCTTCGGTAAAAAGTGATCGGATAAGATTGGAACAATCGTTTAATAATCCTTTGACGATATGAATGTTCATTTCATGGCAGTTCCGGCAGACCGCATGATTGCAGTCGATATACCGGTGGCTGTTTACAAAATCCTCCACGTAACGGTGGTACTGCTTACTACCCGCCACGACATCACGGAGATACATTGTTTTTGCTTCAACGAGCAATGCGAAAAATTCTTTCGCTACATCCTGTTCTTCAACAAAATGGTGCAGATGTTTCTTCCCTCCAAAAAGAGAGAGGGCCATTGTTAGGTCTTTTCATGATGAAATACTTTAAATTGGATTTATAATATATTATAAGGGTGTTGCTCCCGAAAGAAAATCCTGCCGGAACAACACCCTAAATAAGTGTTTAGATATCTGGTCTGATGCTCATCGCATTGTCAATCGAATAAACCGTTAGTCAGATTTACTGCATCGTCTTTTTTCTTATTGACGATTTTGGCATACACTTGGGTCATCTTTACAGATGTATGACCGAGCAATTTAGATACAGTGTATAAATCTGCTCCCAATGTCAGCATCATTGTGGCGAACGTGTGGCGGGCCGTGTGAAAGGTGAATCGCTTGGAAATTCCGGCGGCTTTGGCCCATGGTTTGATAAGCTGGTTGATACCTGAAGGCAAATCGAACACATGGTCGTCTGCTGTCTTGTCCCCACGTTCCGGCATCCACTTCAACGCTTCATTGGAGAGCGGAAGGTAAATCGGCTCCTTTGTCTTCTGCATGGCTACTGCCAAGCGGTATTGGCCGTTGTCAATAAACACGTCCTTCCATTGCAATCCGATAATATCACTGATACGTAGTCCACAGAAGCAGGAGAACAGGTAGGCACTTTTTACCCCCTCGTTCTGCATTGGTGTAGCGATTAATAATCTCACTTCTTCAATAGTCATATAAGAACGCACACTTTCCGGCATCTTGGGCTTCTCCGATTTTTCCATTTCGTTGAATGGATTCTTTAAGATGCGTTTCGCGCGGACAGCGGCATTTAACGCACCGTTGAATATCTGGTAATAGGTATTACGCGTAGAAGCCGAGAGGGGCTTTCCTTTGGGACGGTAGCTTGTCAACATATAGTCGATATAGCCGTGGCAAAAAGTGAGGTCAATCTGATTTAATGTGAACCTTTCTCCTGCATACTCTTTCAAGATATCGGTAACAGATTTTATCTGACCTGTGTTTTTCTTGCCACGTTTCTTCTGTTCCTCCTTATAGAGCTGCATCCAGTCCAGCAGATAAACCTTATCCTTGTGATTCATGATACCGGCTTCACCACTTGTCAACTCTATGATACGCTTCGATTTGATTGCATTTGCGGCAGCCATTGTCGTTTCATTCTGTTGGCGGGCATTACGATCCGTTTCCGGAATAAGATACATTTTCAGATACTCGTATGTCCGCTTACCATTACGGTATATATCCAGATACAAACTCTTGCTGCCATTGGCCAATTCCTTCGTTCGAAGACGAATCGGCTCTTTCACTTTTATTGGTTTTCTGGTCCTTGGCATATTTGTGTCCTTTCATTTGTTATTTCCTATCACAAAGGTACAAATAAAAAGCGGAATCAAGAAACAAATAAGAAACAAAAATGCACCTAAAAAGAGCAAAACAACTGAAAACGTAGAAAACAACTGAAAATAAAAAATTGTATGTAAATTATTGATATATAGCTATTTTATCTATATTTATTTGGAGCTTGTTTTCATTTTATATATGTCTTTATGATTATTGGTAAGTAAAAAGTAAGTTCTTTTTTTCATACCGAAGTATAATCAAGCCAAGCATTGAAAAGTTTATAAAAGGCA
>NZ_JBCNZM010000244.1:0-4822 GCF_040227615.1 Bacteroides sp. RTP31139st1_H2_RTP31139_211217
GCAACTTATCCATGTACGTGACACGATGTACCAAAGTTTGCAAGCACAGGCAGATGTCGCTCACACGGGTACCTCAGACCCGAATCTGGTAGAAGCGACCATGGAACAAACCGGAGTGGACGAAGTGACGAAAATGGAGAAAGACGCAGCCGAACTGTGGTTTACCTCACTGACGGCAGGAGTCATCGTAGGTATCGATAAAATCATCATGCTTATCGCTCTGATTGTGTATCGTATCGGATGGTGGGCAACCATCTACTGCCAGCAAATCCTACTGGGCATGTTAACAATATTCGGACCTATACAATGGGCGTTCTCGCTGTTGCCCAAATGGGAAGGTGCATGGGCGAAGTGGCTTATAAGGTATCTGACAGTACATTTCTATGGTGCGATGCTCTACTTCGTCGGCTTCTATGTGCTACTGCTATTTGACATTGTATTGTGCATACAGATAGAAAACCTGACGGCAATCACAGCAAGCGAACAGACGATGGCGGCCTACTTGCAAAACAGCTTCTTCTCCGCCGGCTACTTGATGGCGGCAAGTATCGTGGCACTGAAATGCCTAAACCTCGTACCGGACTTGGCAGCATGGATGATACCTGAAGGTGACACGGCCTTCTCTACACGGAACTTTGGAGAAGGTGTGGCGCAGCAGGCCAAAATGACGGCTACGGGCGGTATCGGCTCGATGATGAGATAATGATAAACCTAATATTAAATATCCAAAAGATGAATGTACAACAGAAAATTGAAAAATGGTGCAGGAACGAGCGTTTCGTGCGCTATGCAAATGAACGCATAAGCGAAGAACTCGTTTATGCACCTAACCACCGAATTGATCCGGAATATGAAGAACTGGACGAAGCCGTTACATGGGACAACCGATATATCGTCCCTATGATGACTTACCTTACCTATCGTCTGCAACTGGTCAAATTGCAGAAAAATGCCAAGAATCGAAACCGCCGTATCTGGTGGATATTCGTGCATGTAATCATGCGGGAAGATTACACACAGCTCTTTGACGGGAAGTTCGAAAAATTTCTGACGGAGTTACAGGATACAGTCATGACAATGTTACATGACGAATACACACGATTGTCTAACAAGAAAAAATAAAGGTATATGGTCATCAAGCATTTGGAGAATAAAATCCGACTGGTGGGCATCATCTGCACTGCTTTTCTTGTAGGGTGTATCATCATCAGTGTGTCAAGTATCTGGACTGCCCGGACAATGGTGACGGACGCACAGAAAAAGGTGTATGTGCTGGACGGAAATGTACCTATACTCGTAACCCGCACGACGATGGACGAAACGCTGGACGTGGAAGCCAAGAGCCATGTAGAAATGTTCCACCATTACTTTTTTACTCTCGCACCGGACGACAAATACATCCGCTATACGATGGAAAAAGCGATGTACCTGGTCGATGAGACGGGACTGGCACAATACAATACCCTCAAGGAAAAGGGATTTTACTCCAACATATTGGGTACGAGCGCGGTGTTCTCGATTTTCTGTGACAGTATCTCCTTTGACAAAAAGAATATGGAGTTCACCTACTATGGTCGGCAGCGAATCGAACGTCGGAGTAATATCCTGATGCGCGAACTGGTTACGGCAGGGCAACTTAAACGTGTGCCGAGAACGGACAACAATCCGCATGGACTGCTCATAGTAAACTGGCGCACATTGCTGAACAAAGATATCGAGCAAAAAACAAAGAGTAACTATTAAATCACCAAAGATATGAATATCAAAGGATTCAAACGGATGTTGTTCGGCGAGAAGATGCCGGACAAAGATGACCCGCAGTACAAGGAACGCTACGAGCGAGAGGTGCAGGCCGGGCACAAATTCGCCAAGGCGACACGTATCGACCAAGCGGCGGCCAAGGTGCAGGGCTTTGCCAACGCGCACCGGACGCTGTTTCTGGTCATCGTCTTTACATTCGTCATCGGAGCTTTCGCATGGAACGCCTACCGCTTGGTAACTGTGTACAGGCACAGCCCGACAAGTCGCACGGCAACGGAAATGCAGGATTCTGTACTTCGGGAACGGCACAAGCTGTTACAGGAAGTCGAAATAAGGGAACATAAAAACAGAGGGGACAAACCACAGTAAAAGAATGCTTATGAATACACGGTTTGAAAAATCAGTCCGTTCGTCAGACGAATGGTACACGCCAAAGGAGATACTGGACGCATTGGGCAAATTCGACCTTGACCCTTGCGCTCCTATCCGTCCGTTGTGGCCGACTGCCGAGGTCATGTATGATCAGAACATAGACGGGTTGTCCCAGATATGGGAAGGACGTGTGTGGCTCAATCCTCCCTATTCGCGTCCTCTTATCGAGCTATTCGTCCGGAAACTGGCAGAACATGGCAACGGCATTGCATTATTATTCAACCGTTGTGATTCCAAAATGTTTCAGGACGTCATCTTCCCAAAAGCAACGGGAATGAAATTCCTACGCCACCGCATCCGATTCTACCGACCAGACGGAACGCGAGGTGACTCTCCCGGTTGCGGTAGCCTCCTGTTAGCTTTCGGAGAAGACAACGCAGAGATACTGAGAAATTGTGCCATTGAAGGCAAGTATGTACAACTCAATTAAAAGATGTATAATGAAGATATTGGAGAAAATCAATTTTCGCCAGCCGAAATATATGCTTCCCGCCATCCTTTATTTCCCCCTGCTCGGCGCGTCTTATTTCATCTTCGACCTGTTTCAGACAGAAACGATAGAAATACAAGACAAGGCATTGCAGACGACGGAGTTCCTGAACCCCGAATTGCCGGGGGCACAGATCAAGGACGATGGCATAGGCAGCAAATACGAGAATATGGCGAAATCATGGGGTAAGATACAGGACTACTCCGCAGTAGATAACATAGACCGGGAAGAACCCGATAAAAACAAGGAAGAGTATGAATCGAAATACACGCAGGACGACATCGACCTGCTCACGGAAGAACAACAGGAAAAAGCTGCGGCAGCGGAAATTGCCTCTGCCAAGACACGAGAACAAGAAGCACTTGCCGAACTGGAAAAAGCACTCGCAGAGGCGAGACTGAGAGGGCAAAACGCGACTGTACCCCCGGCAGAAACGGACACGGCCAACATTGCTCCACCACAAGGAGCAACAGCCTCCGGAACCATCAACGAAGAGAGCCGGGCTGTGAAAACGCCATCTGCGGACGAACCGCCCAGCGAAGTGGTACGCAAGGTGAAGACAACCTCGGACTACTTTAACACACTGTCGAAGAATGTCCGTGAACCGAAACTTATCCAAGCCATCATTGACGAGAACATCAAAGCGGTGGACGGCTCGCGCGTGAGGTTGCGCCTGCTTGACGATGTGGAGATTGGCGAGTGTGTGGTAGCAAGGGGAACGTACCTGTACGCTACAGTGAGCGGATTCTCATCCGGACGCGTGAAAGGTAATATCAGCAGCATCCTCGTGAATGACGAACTGGTGAAAGTGAGTCTGTCACTCTATGATACTGATGGCATGGAAGGGCTGTATGTACCCAACAGCCAATTCCGGGAAACGAGCAAGGATGTAGCAAGCGGGGCAATGTCGGGCAATATGAACATGAGTATGGGAAGTACAGGAAACAGCCTTGCACAATGGGGAATGCAGGCGGTGAACAATGCCTACCAGAAAACAAGCAATGCCATTAGCAAAGCTATCAAGAAAAACAAAGTCAAGCTGAAATACGGAACTTTCGTGTATTTGGTGAACGGACAGGAAAAAAGGAAATAAAACGATGATGACATGGAAACAGATTTATCAGAATATCACAAAGGTACGGATGGGCTTTATTATGCGGACTATATAGCCCCCAATAAAGCCGAGACATTTATCGGAAAACTTGTGAGTGCCGAGTGGTGGCATCACAGAGGGCAGTTTGCCCTAATATGCAACTTCCGGACAGAAGACAGACGGAGGATTGCCTTATTCGCTTTTCAAAAACATACCGGTTTTTACGGACCAAGATACGGAAATGTGAATTTCAAAACAGTGGAGAAAGGCACTCTTTGGCAGTGTGAACTCCAAATGACCCGGACGGGGCGTTGTACATGGGTACGTGCCAAACAGGTAAAGAAAGAGGAGAAATAAGGGAAAAGAGGAAATAAACGGAATAAATATAATTAACAACATGGATATGAATTGGAAGAAAATCGCAATGTCATTTCTTCTGGCGGCAGGGCTGCCGCTGGCGCGGAACGCACAGGCGCAAACGACCTATGAGGAAATGGAACAACTGACGGTGAACGAACAGATAACAACCGTCATAACGGCATCGGAACCGGTGCGTTTCGTGGATATTTCCACTGACAAGGTGGCGGGTGATCAGCCCATTGACAACATCATCCGCCTAAAGCCCAAGGAAAGCGGACACGAGGATGGTGAAATACTCGCCATCGTCACCATTGTAACGGAACGGTACCGCACACAATACGCACTGATTTATACCACAAGGATGAAAGAGGCAGTAACGGATAAGGAGATACTGCTGCAAGAGCGTAATGCGTATAACAATCCGGCAGTCTCAATGTCCACTGCCGACATGACACATCATGCACGGCGCATCTGGAACTCACCTGCGAAAATCCGCAACGTAGCTACCAAAGCACACCGTATGGTGATGCGTCTGAACAATATCTACTCGGTGGGTAACTACTTCTTCATAGACTTTTCCATCGAGAACAAGACGAACATCCGTTTTGACATTGATGAGATACGGATAAAACTGACAGACAAGAAACTCGCCAAGGCAACCAACGCACAGACTATTGAACTGACAC
>NZ_JBCNZM010000245.1:0-4882 GCF_040227615.1 Bacteroides sp. RTP31139st1_H2_RTP31139_211217
TAAATGATTCAAGTGAATCGAATTTATTTAATTTTTAACCGACTAGTGACCAAAAAATTTTTAGTGGACACTAGTGAATTTCGTCCATAAATGTTGCTCAATATTTATATTTGTTGTATCTTTAGGAGCAGAAAAGGAGATTGAAGAGTAAGCAACTAAAGGTGCATCTTTCTTCCTTTGGATAGACAAAGAACGACTGTCTATTGCTCCTTTTCTAAAGCAGTTTCTTCGGAGACTGCTTTTCTTTTTCACAGAAGCTTTACGGACTTTCATCAAATCTAGCTTAAATTTCAATATTTAAATCTTTCATAATAAAATCCATTACAAATAGGAGGTCTTGCTCTGCAATGACACAAAACCTCCTTCCTAATGTAACAACAACCAATACCTTGCCCATTTCAACTCACCTGCATAATTGAAATTGTTATTGATTATATAAAAGCATTTTTACGCGTTTTATTTCATTATCAATAACAGACCTACTGAGGAACCCGACTTCAATATATACCATGCAGAAAAACGAATATAAACCATATTCTAACTGGGCATTCCAGTCACTCCTCTATCCACCCACCTATTCAATCTTTCCAAACGCTCAGGAGCAACATCATATCTACTTCTTAACTTGACATATGCATGCTCTATTTTAGAGGTCAGCTCATCTATCATGGAAGCTGCATTAAGTGAATCAATCCCCACATTTTTAGCCTTCGCCAACACCTCCTTTATATCATACTTGTTCTTGCTACTAATATCCCGTCTGATAAAAGCTTCTTCCAGCATATCATACACATTGAACTGATTCATGCAATAAGCAACACATGCAAGCTCAAAAGCCTTTTTACTATTGAACATACAATAAGAAAGCTCTATATCATATGTCTTTTGTATATCCATATAACAATCATACCATTTTTTCAGTACCAACAAACAAAAGGACGTAGTATATAAATCCTCTCCACGGATTGTCCTACCGAAAATGGACTTGACCTTCTTGAATCTGAATTCATACCTTAGCACATTCAAATCCTCAAAATCCTCAAGCCCCTGCTTTATATCATCCGTCCTTTTACAACTTTTCATTTCAGCTATCTTATCATAAAACACCATCTGACAATCATGCTTGCTAAAATACAAAGTCTCTTTCTTTATATGAGCACTATAGAAACCATCCGAATACAACAACCTACGCATATATAACCAAGGCATATGCTTCACACGGAAATTGAAAGCAACATCCAAACGCTGTACCACAGCCTTTTCAATAGGGACACCAAGAGCCACACTCAATGCCTTAACCCCACTTCTAATTTCCCATATCCCTAAAGGCTTTGCATAATTATTACCCAATACCCACTTAGTCAGACTACCTTCTACCACCAAAGTAGTTCCCCTAACTTCTACCCGCATGTTCCTCAGATAGCCGACAACCCTATTCTCTGAACATACACTCACAACAATTCTGCAAGGAATCTCTTCCATGAAACTAATTTCATTATTCAAGTCCTTTTCGGACAACACAATTTTTATTGAGTCATACATTACTGCCTCCTTTTTTAAATTGTTATTATTTTAATTATATTATTCATATTATTATAAAGCATCCTGCGCATCGAGGTATTCATCAACCGTCCCTATAGAATGCCTCAGTATCCAATTTTCTATTTCAGAACGCCTAAACCGCAGAACACTCCTCCTCCTTAAAGTAGATTTATAGAAAGGAATCTCCTTATTCGACGTTTTTTTATAAACCGTGTGTTTAGAAAGCCCCGTTATTTTACACACTTCGTCAATTCCAATAATTTCAGTACTAGAACTCTTCATATTACCAAAATAGGAATTCAGAACCTCACCAATCAATTTCTTCAGTTCATCAACAGTCAAACCATTTATTTGTATTTCTTTTTTCTTTCCCATATTTTTTAATTTTGACACAAAATAAAGGAATAAAAAAGAGACATACAAATTTAAAATGCGACATAAAGCACAACAACAATCGGCATACACTATTGATTACCAATATCATATACCGATTTAAAAAGTCGCAAAGTCATAAATTTACGTCTAGGCAGTCTGTGCAAGGAGTAGTTTTAATTCATTCTTACAGTCATCATATGAAGGCACTCTATTATGAGAAGCCAAATTCAATTCCTTACCTTCATTATCACTAAAATATTGATTTACTAAAACTGCTGAAAAACCACCCGTCAAAACTTCAACAACAACTCGTAAACAAGCTTTAGCTCCACGTTTTCTTGTATTAAATTTTATTTTCTGCGTAACATCCAAGCCGCAAGCCCTAAACACCTTACGAAAATTCAATTTCTCATTTTTAGAAGGGTCAATCCATTCCTCCTTACACAAATAATCATAAACAGCATCCAATTGCATATCCGAATAGGCGCTGTACATTTTCTGGTTTCCTATTCGTTTCTGACTATCTTTCAACAATTTCAAATAAGTAATCAAATTAGCATTCTCTAGATATAAATAATCATTCAGTAAATGTCCAAGATAATTCCAGTCTTGCCGAATTCGAATCCCCATCGGAGAATCCTCCTCAATATTGAATTTGCCAATCATTCGACGTACATCATCAAGAGTAACACCTAATTTTTCTAAAACATAAAAACCTTGTCTCCAGGCCTCAACTTCATTCTCCTCCGTTATTTTTCCATAATGTCCATAACGCGTATCCAAAAGTTTCTCAACACGTTCTATTTGCCTATCCAGCAAATCCCTATCATATGAAGTGGTTCTTTTAATATAGCTTTCCATCTCCGCAACGTCAAAACAACCCTTTGCCCGTATCAGCTTATTCAAAAAGTTCTCAATACTCTCTTCTTTTTTCTTTCTCATGCCCTTTTATAAATTTACGTTAATTTTATACAATGAATTTATTGTCATTTTCTCTATTTCAACATCACCGAAACTATCCAAATAAGTATTGGTAGTCTCCAGGTCTTTATGTCCCATTACCTGACTTATCATTTCACGAGGAACACCGTTAGTCTGTAGGGTCATAGCCATGGAATGTCTACTCACATAGCTTGTTAATTTCTCTGTAAATCCAAGCTCCTCGCCGATTTCTTTTAAACGCTCATTATAGCGTGCCAGTCTACGACGCAAATGGTCATAAAGCTTCTCACCATCATAGTCTTTCGACACTAGAGGAAGAAGATAATCACCTACAAGAACACTGTTGGACTTGAACCACAGAAGCAGATTATTCAGTTCATCAGTCACGGGTATTCGAATGAATTTGGCATTCTTACTGTGTTCCGTCTTATGCCTTTTATATATAATATGTACAGAAGTACCCTCCACCCTTATATTCCCTTTCCTCAGATTAGCCATATCGATGAAACTCATCCCATAACAGAAATAAGAAAACAGAAACAAGCGCCTTACAATTTCCTTGGGCTTGTTCTCAAACTGCCGGTTCATCAATCTCAGCAGATATTCTTGAGGCAAATACCGCTTACGGGTCTCTTCTTCCAATGCGGAAATACAAAAACCACCTTTACCGAAAGGATAAGAAGTCGAAGAACATTCCTTAGCAACGATAGCACGATTCAATATTGCCCTTAACGTCTTCATATCGTGCTTACGGGTGTTGCCGCACCACCCTTTCTTTTCCATAAAAGAATTATAGGCGGAAACATACTTGATGTCTATCTCTTGAAAATAACGTGTGGACAGCTTCTTGTCGAACAATTTCATATTACAGATGACCTTTTCCCACACTTTTGCATTACCGATATGTCCCGTTTCTTTCATATCTTTAATACACAACAATGCGAAATCCAAGAACTTTCCCTTCTTATCCTTATATAGGAAAGCATCCTCGAATTGATTCAGCGTCCAATCAATCCTATCAAACTCAAAATGGCGCTCGACTTCTTGAGCGCGTGCCAGCAGTTGAACTATTCGCGCATTGAATTCCTTATAATTAGGACAGACACGCTTATCACATCTGAAACGTTCACCAATAACGTCCCATTCCTCCTTCTTGGAGTAAAGCCCCAGTGAAATATACTTGGCTTTCATGTTCTTTATGATTCTCAATGAAACCGGATAGGTTCCATCCTTCCTCCTATTAGAGGAATGCAAAAGCACTTTAAATGTTGCCATATTATAAATATTAAAGTGCAGCAAAAATATAGGGTTATTTCTCAAAAGAAGAAAAATAGGTTTATAAAAATATCGCCTATTTAATACTGATTAACAGAAGAAAATATATACCTAATTTCTGCCACGTTTTCTCCCTAAAACTTTCCTAAAATATTAAAGTAGACTGTATATAAACAAATACAAACAACAATCAACATCACAGCAGCTGATAATCAACTACAAAACAACAAGTTACGCATATCAAAAGAAAAAAACTCATTATTAATACAAAAAAAGAGGAAGAAAATTTGCAGAATCCCCATAAATACGTACCTTTGCACCGCAATTCAAAGAAAGACGGGATGTAGCTCAGCCCGGTAGAGTACGCGTCTGGGGGGCGTGTGGTCGCAAGTTCGAATCTTGTCATCCCGACTGAGTAAAGTGCTGGTAATCCAATGATTATCGGCACTTTTTCTTTTTATACATTTCCTGATTTTAGCAGTAGAAATGGGACAAAATCAAGGTTAGTGTAAACCATAGTGTAAACCGCTGCACAACCTTTAAAGCAATGAGTATCAAGGTTTCAGTGATTTGTTTTAAGAGTAAAGTGTTATCAAACGGAGAGCACCCTCTCATGTTACGTATTACAGAGAGCAAAAAAAGAGTAATGAAAAGTTTGGGAATATCCGTAATGTAGCTAACACTTGAAAAGGGACCCGGAACAACATTTAAAAAGTGCCCCACCCATGGGTATGTTTAACCGAACAAA